>JACCVK010000193.1 GCA_013698195.1 Actinomycetota bacterium
CCGATGCTGTCGGGACGCTCGCACGGCGCGGTCTCAACCTCGACTGGGACGTCCGCTCCCTCGACCCATCAATTCGCAGCGCGCGAGCGGTCGATGGCGGCAGGACAGAGATCGTCATCAATAGCCGCTACCCGCTCTACCGTCGCCGCAACGGCGATCTCGAGTACATGCTCGAGACCGGGCTCCTCGAGCAACTCAAGCCCGGGGCCGACGAAGAGCTCTTGGTCGAGGAGTATCACGATCAGCTTGTCGAGGCGCTCTCGCTCGCACTCGCCGGCCCGGCGGCGGTCAATCGCATCGACCCAACCGCACGCTAGGTAGGACACGCGATCCGGGGGCTCCGCGGTGGAGCCCACTGGTGAGCCGTTTGCGGCGCGCCAAGGGGGCACGTGGTCGAGCTCAGAGCCCGAATGATCCATGGCAGCTAGTTATCGACGATCTTGCGAACGGTGCTCGCGTGCCATGTCCCGCCATGGGCCGTTGGCACGTTCTCAGCGTTCAGCCGTCTCGCGATTTCGGAATAGGAATGACCTGTCTTGTGCAAGCGGCGGATGCGAGCTCCTACATTGACTGGCAGCGTCCGAGGTCTGCCGGCCTTCTTCGTGCTCACGGCGAGGGCTGCCTTGATCCGCCTACCGGTGATCTCGCGTTCCCACCGGGCAACGCGTGCAAGGACGCCGGCACAGCGCCTGCCTGCAGGCGTGGAGAGGTCGAGCGCAGGGTCGAGGACGACAATGTCCCAGCCTTCGCTCTGGGCTCGTTCGATCAGACGGCCGAAGTCCGCAAACGATCGGCTGAGCGTCTCGAGCGTGGCTGTGATGAGTACCTGAGCGTCGCCAGCGGCACAGGCGGCCAGGGCTCGCTCAAGCCCCGGCCGGTCGGTGGTTGCCTTCCCGTCTGCGATGTCTTCCTCGAATGGCAGGAGACGCCAGCCGCGGCGCTTGCACTCTGCGCTGATCGCTCGCCGCTGCGCGTCGAGTAGTGCACCCGAGGAGTCGTGCTCTTCCGCCGAGACGCGGACGTATCCGATGACTTTGATTCCCTCGCTCATGCGAGCCCGTTTCTCAGACGACGGATTGCGGTCAGGATCGCATGGCGGTCCGCCTCGGGTGCCGAGGAGTACGCCAACTCGTAGAGCCAGTCGATTCGTGCGACAAGGTCGAGAGGGAACAGCCGCTGTGACTCGCGCACGATGACTGTTGGTGCGTTCCCGTGGCCAGTCACGAGAGCCTCACTCGGCAGTCGTTCGTGACCTGCGCCTCCACACCACGAGCGAACGCGTCGCAGTAGACGTCGAAGAGATCGCCTCGACCGTCGTCAGCATCCGCGCAGTCCTCCTCGCGGAGGACCTCAGTCCAGGTCGGATCGCCCGCCCATTCACCTCCAACCTGCGGCATGGGCAGCGCATCCAGGATCGCACGATCTCCCTCCTCGATCCCGCGGAGGAGTGCAGCGCACGCCTCGTCAGACGTATTGCCATCGACAACCCACGAGCCGGCTCCTTTGCCGTCGTCATATCCACGAGCCTCGATTCGGCATGCCTCAGCTTCAACGTCGGCAAGGAAGGCGCCAGCGACCTCGTGCCAATCGACTTGCTCAACGGCGTACGTGAGCAAATCGCTGTGTAGTCCGGCCTCGTCCGCAACTGCGTATGCCATGAGATCCGTGACGTATTCGCGGATCGCGTCGCCGACGAACGCTCGACCTTGTTTCGCACCTTGTGCGGCAAGGTCGGTCACCTGCTCGCTTGTCCCCTGGTCGTTGGTCAACCACAAGTGGGTTGCCCACGTCGGGTAGTTCGACCACCCGTTGTACCCTGCATCTGTCATGGAAGCACTCCTTCCGTGTCCAGGCCCCGGAGCGCGCCAACGCTGCCGGGGCATTTCTATTGTCACTCTCATCTTACATGAACCATTAGATTAGTGCAAGGCAGAAGACTCGATCGCGCCGATAGCAGCGCCGACAGTGCGAGCCGGCGCCAGATTTGGCTTAGACGCTGACTTTGCGGCGCGGATGAGGGTGCGACGGGGTGCGGAGAGGGGGCGGAAGGGTGCGCTCGTCGCGCCGACGGCTGTTCGCCGCTCCTGATCTCAAAATCGGACCCGGCCGGCCTCGGCCCCTTTAGGAGTCCCCGATCGACGTCGAGAAAAAAGCCAGCCCATCTCGTGAGCGCCCCCAACGTAGCGCCTGATTGCGCCTCTTGGCGCCACAAATGGCTTCGTTGAGCCAGATCTAGGGGTGCGCTCGAGGGGGCGGAAGGGGGCGGAGGGGGCGCTCGCCGCGCCGACGACTGTACGCGGGTACTCATCTCGAAGGCCGACCCCGGCGGCCCCCTAGGAGTCCCATCTCGCGCTGGGAGCCACAAAAGGGGCAGCTCGACCTCGCCCGGCAGCTAGTCGAGCGCCCTCACTATCGCCCGTAGCGTGGGCGCTGACTCGGCGGGTGACGACCAGACGTGGAGCGAGACGACGTACATCCGCCCGGCCC
>JACCVK010000191.1 GCA_013698195.1 Actinomycetota bacterium
GTCTGTGGAGGTCTCGCACCCGAGCGCCTCGACCCCGCGTGGGAGCAGCGTCGGGGGTGCTACGAGCGTCACCTGTGCGCCGACGAGCTCGAGGGCTTGCACGAGCGAGCGCGCGACCCGCGAGTGCAGGATGTCGCCCACAATCGCGACGTGCACGTTCGCGAGACGACCGAGCGCGTCCCGGATCGTGTACAGGTCGAGCAAGGCCTGCGTGGGGTGTTGATGCTTCCCATCGCCGGCGTTCACCACATGCGCATCCGTGACGCGTACAACGACATCCGGGGCGCCGATCGACGGATGGCGAATGACGATGACGTCAGGGTCGTAGGCGGAGAGGGTGAGTGCCGTGTCCTTCAGCGACTCGCCCTTGTCCACCGACGAGCCGGAGGAACGCACTGACATCGTCTCGGCGGAAAGTCGTTTTGCGGCGAGCTCGAAGCTCGCGAGCGTGCGAGTCGATGACTCGTAGAAGAGGTGGACGACGGTCCGGCCACGCAGCGTCGGCAGCTTCTTGACCTCGCGATCGAGCGCCGACGCCATGCCGCGCGCCGTCTCGAGGATCCGCTCCACGTCGTCGCTTCCGAGGTCGCGCACCGACAGCAGGTGCCGGGGCTCGGGCTGAGGCACGTACAGCTCAGGCACGGGACTCCTCTGCCTCCCGCACGAGCAGCACGCGCTCGACCTCGTCCACCTCGACGAGCTCGACCTGGATTCGCTCCGTGCGCGCGGTCGGCAGGTTCTTCCCGACGTAGTCCGGCCTGATCGGAAGCTCACGATGGCCGCGGTCGACGAGGACAGCAAGCTGCACTCTGGCCGGGCGGCCGAACTCGAGGAGCGCGTCGATCGCAGCGCGAATGGTGCGGCCCGTGCACAGGACGTCGTCGACGAGGACGACGGTCTTGCCCTCGAGCGCGAACGGGATGCTCGTCGCGCGGACGACGGGCTGACGCGCCGCCGTGCCGGCAGGCGCGCGACCTCCAGCGCGGACGTGCACGTCGTCGCGGTGGAAGGTGATGTCGAGGGCTCCGAGCTCGAGCTCGCTCCCACTTCGCTCTGCGACGAGGCGCCGAAGGCGAGAGGCGAGAGGGACTCCGCGGGTCTGGATGCCAACGAGCGCGACCTGTTCGAGACCGTCGCGTCCAGTCGGGCTCGAATCCACACCTGTCGCGCTCTCGATGATCTCGTGAGCGATGCGCGAGAGGGACTTCGAGATCGCCTCGGCGTCGAGAACCTGCGTCTCGGCGCGATCTCCGTTCGCAAGCCCAGCTTCTGGCCCAGCTTCGGGGGCAGCCTGCGGCCGGGGTGGCGTGATCATCGAGCTCCTTTCCGGTCTCTCTGGACCGGGTTTAAAGGTTGCGGCAGTCTAGCGAGGGCTCGCGACGACAAGCCGTGTGTGGTCCCGTGCACTTTCTCCACGCACCTTCACCGGGCCTGCATCCTCGAGCGGTGGCACGCTGTCCTCGTGCGAGGGCGCATTCTCGAGGGCTCCCTGCCGCGGCCGAGCGCGCTCGGGCCTGCGGTACTGGGTCTCGCCGTCCTCGTGCTCGTGTCGACGGTGTTTCGCTTCGTTCTCTCGCGTGAGGTCGCGGCCCCTTGGATCGCGCCCGACGAGCCGCTCTACGGCCTGCTCGGACGCTCGCTCGTCGCGGGCGACGGGCTCACGGTGCTCGGGGAGGCGATGCCGTACTACAGCCTCCTCTACCCCCTCCTCGTGGGTCTGCCGTTCATCGGCAGCGACGTCGCCGGCGCTGTCACCGGAGTCCAGCTTCTCCAGGCGCTCCTCATGTCGGCGACCGCGATTCCCGTCTTCCTGTGGGCGCGTCCGCTCGCCGGCGCCCGTTGGGCCCTCCTCGCGGCCGCGCTCACGGTGCTGATCCCTGGCCTTGTGTACAGCAGCCTGCTGATGAGCGAGGCGCTCTACTACCCGGTGGCGACACTCGCGGTGTGGGCGCTCGCCTGCTGTCTCGTGAAGCCGACGTGGACGAGGCAGGTTCTCCTGCTCGGCGCGATCGGCCTCGCTCTCGCCACCCGGCTGCAAGCGGTCGGCTTCGTCGCGGTGATCGTGCTTGCGCTCGCGTTCCTTGCCCTCAGCGAGCGCTCGACAGCGCCGTTCAGGCGCATGTGGCCGACGCTGGCCGCGCTCGGCGCGCTTGCCGTCGGTTGGATCGCCACGCGGGTCGCGGTCGGAGGCGTCGGCGAGCTTCTCGGCGCCTATGCCCCGCTCGGAGAAGCCGGCTCGTACTCCGTGAGCGACGTCGCGCGCTCGATCGCTTGGCACACCGGCTCGCTCGCACTGCTGACAGTTGCCGTCCCGTTGGTCGCGCTTGGCGTTCTCGCGTGGCACGCGCTCCAGGGGAACGAGACCGACCTGCGCGCGCGAGCGCTCGTGGCCGCGGCCGTCGCGTATCTCGCCGTCACCGTCGTCGAGGTGAGCGCCTTTGCCTCGCGCTTCGTCGACCACGTGACCGAACGCCAACTCCTCTCGGTTGCACCTCCCGTGTTCGTCGCCTTCGCGGTGTGGCTCTCACGCGGGTTGCCGCGTTCCCAGCCGGCCACCTCCATCATCGCGATCGCCGTCGCTGCACCGACGCTCCTCCTTCCGCTCGATCGGGTGGCGACTCCCGCCACCGCGCCCGATGCACCGTCCATGATCGTCCTCGAGCAGTTGCGTAGCGCCCTTGACTCGAGCACGTTCGAGGCGCTCTACGCGGGCGCAGCGGCCCTTCTGCTCGCGCTCGCAGTGCTCCTCCCGCGCCGCTTGGCGCCGCTGCTGGCCGCTCTCGTGGCCGCAGTCTTCCTCGTGAGCTCGCTCGTCGCATCGCGAGAGTTCGCCGATCGCTCGCAAGTCGAGCGGGAGCGGACGTTCGCAGGCATGCAGACCGATTGGATCGACGCGAGCGGCGCAACGGACGCGACGTTGCTCCTGACCGGCGATCGCTTTTGGCCGAGCGCCTGGCACGAGCTGTTCTGGAACGACTCGGTGACCGAGGTCGCGCGTGTGCACGGCGCCGAGTCGCCAGGGTTGCTGCCCGAGGCCGTCGTCTCGCCGCTGCCAGACGGCCGGCTCCAGACCTCGACGGGCGAGCTGCTCGATCCCCCGTACCTCGCGGCCCCCGCCGGAGTCGCCGTCGTCGGCGAGCGGATCGCGCAGCTCGCCGGAGCGGAAGACCAGCCAGGGATTGCGCTGTGGAGGACGGAGCAGCCCGTTCGGCTCAGCCAGCGGGTCGTTGGTTTCCGGCCGAACGGCGACCTGCACGGCGGCGAATCGGCTCGGATCCGGGTGTTCGCGTGCGGCCCGGGCCGGCTCGAGCTCACGTTGCTCGGCAAGGAGGGACTCGCGACTCGCGTGCTCGTCGACAGGGCGATCGTGGCGGAGCGCGCGATCCCGGCAGAGGGTGTGTGGCGACCGAGCGTCGCTTCGCCCGCGTCCGCGAATGGGACGGAGACGTGCATCTTTCGGGTGGAGACCGACGGGCTCGTCGGCTCGACCACCATCCACTGGCGGCCTGCGCCGGCGAGCTAATCCGAGACGGCGCCCGGCTCTTCGTCCTCGCCGAACACCTCGATCGCATCCCGTGCCGCCTCGACGTCCGCTTCTGGAACGAGCACCTTCAGCGGTGGATCGTCCGTCGCCTCGGGATCGTGCTCCGCGGCAAGCTCGAGCTGCGAGTCGATGCCCGCTGCGGTCAGCAACTCCTGGAGCTGCTCCGCTTCCGTCACGTCGCCCGCGACGGCGACCTGAACCATGCTCCTCATGGGCCCTCGGAGCCTAGCGCTCTCCGCGCTCGCGCGCCCGAGCGCACGAGCGCGGGCGGACCGCGCTCGGAGAAGGGGATGTCGATCACGTCGAAGTCGCGCGGAACGACCGTGCCGGGGAAGACTCCGCGCGCCTCCTCGACGACCTCGTGCCCGAAGTACCGCGTCGAGAGATGGGTGAGAGCGAGCATGTGCACGCCCGCCTCCCGCGCGACGAGAGCAGCCTCTCCTGCGGTCGAGTGCAGCGTCTCGCGCGCCCGCTCCTGCTCGTCTGCGAGGAACGTCGCCTCGTGCACCAGGACGTCCGCGCCCCGAGCGGCCTCCACAACCGCCGGGGCAGGGGCCGTGTCGCCGGTCAGGACGAGCGTGCGCCCCACTCGTGGCGGACCGAGAACCTGCTGCGGAGTGACGACTGTCCCATCCGGGAGCGTGAGGGGCAATCCCCGCTGGAGCACGCCCCGTTCCGGCCCGTCGGGGACGCCGAGCTTGTCGGCGACGCCGACGTCGAAGCGCCCCGGCCGCTCGTGCTCGACGAGCCGGTAGCCGACGGCCGTTACCCCGTGGTTCACGGCGAACGTCTCAATGACGTACTCCTTCCGCTCGAGCGTCTCTCCGAGGTCGAGCTCCACCGTCTCGAGCGGGTACGAGAGTCGGCCGAAGACTCGCCGGAGCGTCGAGAGCAGCTCCCTGAGCCCACGCGGACCGTAGATCGTCAGCGGAAGCTCACGACCGCGGAGGGAGTAGGTCTTCAGCAATCCCGGCAGGCCGAGGTAGTGGTCTGCGTGGTAGTGGGTGAGGAAGATCTCGCGCAGCTCGAGCAGACCGACGTCGCAGCGAAGAAGCTGGCGCTGAGTGCCCTCGGCGCAATCGAAGAGCAAGCGGTCGCCTCCACGCCGGACGAGGGTCGCGGCTGGAGCGCGCTGGGCCGTCGGTGTGGAACCGGACGTCCCGAGGAAGACGACGTCGAGATCCACGGCGGCCGATTCTAGGCGGCGCCTGCCCTCGCCGTTGTTACGGACCGCTCAAAGTCGGCCCCATCGCTGCCGATACACGACCCATGTCGCCCCGGGCACATCGCTCGGCGGGCTTGGCGAGGTCCCTCGCCCTGCTCTGGTGGTTCCTCGCGGCCGCCGCGGCGATCTTGGTTGTCGGCGCGATCGCGCTCTCATCCGTGCTCTCCAACAACCTTCGCGACGAGGCGCTCGCGGTGAACGCCGACCACGTCGCTGTCTATACGAACACTGTTCTGAGTCCGCTTCTGCTACACGGAGACCGCGTCGTCATCGGCGACCGCGGACTTCGCCGGCTGCGCGAGGTCGTCCGGGCGCGCGGGGACATCACCGGGGTCTCCGTCTGGTCGCGGAAGAAGCGGCTCCTGACGTCCACGTCCGGGCGCCGTCCGTCGGCCCGGCCGCCCGACGAAGTCGCGGACGTGCTCGCCGGTCGAGGGACGCAGGCGACGCTGACGGAGCTGGCG
>JACCVK010000203.1 GCA_013698195.1 Actinomycetota bacterium
CCCCACTCGGGAGCTCGCGCGACGCTGTCCGCGGGTTGCGTGCGTCGATCTCGGCGTCGACGAGCCGGTTCAAGGCCATCGCGAGCGTGCGGGCGCCCACCATCGCGACCGTCACCCACAGCATGTCTCCGAGCCCCGGCCAACCGTCGGCCGCGAGGAATGCCCCGACGTACGCAAACGGCAGGGCGAAGACCGTGTGCTCGATCCGTACGAGCGACGCGAGCTTGCGTGGAAGCGGTACCGCGACCGTGCTCACGTTTGCCGATGCGGCGTTGCGGTATCTCCGGATGCAAGCTCGAGACCGTGAACGAGGGCCGGACGCAGCACGGCGAAACCGTCCCGGCAACCCCCCGGAGATCCGGGCAGATTCACGATAAGAGTCGGTCCGCGAAGTCCCGCGAGCCCGCGAGAAAGAAGCGCGTGTGGGGTCTTGGTGACCGCATCCGCCCGAATCGCCTCGGCGATGCCCGGAGCCTCGCGCTCGATGACGCTCTGCGTCGCTTCCGGAGTCACGTCTCGGGGCGCGAATCCCGTGCCTCCTGTTGTCAATACGAGCAACGAGCGATCTGCGAGCGCGGCGATCGCGTCGGCAATGTCCTCCCTGTCGTCCGGAACGACCTGGCGCACGACGTTGAATCCTTCCTCCCGTAACAGCTCCTCGAGCAGGTCGCCGCTCGTGTCGTCGCGCGCGCCGGCATGAACTCCGTCAGAGACAGTCAGCACGGCTGCGTTCACGCGATCGCGACCTTCGACTTCTCGACGAGGTGGACGTCGGTGATCTGCATGTCCTTGTCGATCGCCTTCGCCATGTCGTAGACGGTCAGCGCGGCGATGCTCACAGCCACGAGTGCTTCCATCTCGACGCCCGTCTGCGCCGACGTCTCCGCGGACGCCTCGATCTCGACAACCGAGTCGCCGACCTGGAACGTCAGCGCCACATGCGAGAGCGGAAGCTGGTGGCAGAGAGGGATCAGCTCAGCCGTGCGCTTCGCGGCCATTATCCCGGCGAGCTTGGCAGTTACAAGCGCATCGCCCTTCGGCAGCTCGCCAAGGCGACTCGCCGTCTCCGGAGACATGCGGACACTCGCACGGGCAACGGCGCGGCGGCGCGACAGTGGTTTTCCGCCGACATCGACCATGCGGACGTCCCCGGCCTCGTCGACGTGCGAGAGATCAGTAGTCCCGTCAGGCTCCATGCGAGGATCGTAGTCTGGCGTCGGGGCGCTCACGCCCGAGAGCGCGGCACGTTTTCACGTGAAAACGCAACGGCTGCGGTCGGCGTGGTGACCGCCGGGGCACTCTCACCCTCGAGCTCGAGCGCGAAGACCGTGCGCCCTGGGCGCGACTCGACGACCACGGCGCCTCCCATGAGCCGTGCGAGCTCCTTGGCGATCGCAAGCCCGAGCCCGCTTCCCCAGGCGACGCCTCCCTCGGCACGGTAGAAGCGCTCGAAGATCGCTTCTTGTTGCGCGGGCGGTACTCCGGGGCCCGAGTCCTCGACCTCGAGCACGGACCTGCCACCCCGGCGCCGCGCGCGGACGAGAACCCGCGTGCCCGCGGGCGTGTGCACGAGCGCGTTCATCACGAGCACCCGGCCGACCTGAAGCACCCGTTCCTCGTCCCCGAGCGCCCACACGTCGCCGTCAACCTCGACCTCGAGCACGTGCTGGGTCCCAGCACCGACGTGCTCCAGCTCCTGGACGAGCACGCGTGCGGCCTCACCGAGATCGACGAGCTCGGATGCGACGCGCAGCTGGCCCGCGTCGACGCGCGAGAGGTCGAGCAGATCGGTCGAGAGCTTCGACAGCCGCTCGACCTGCGTACGCATCGTCGCCAGGAAGCTGCCGCGCGTCTCGTCGTCGAGCTCCTCGTCGCTCAAGAGCTCGAGAAAGCCTCCGATCGAGAAGAGCGGCGTTCGCAGCTCGTGGGATGCATTCGCCACGAACTCCTTGCGTGCGGTGTCGAGCTGGGCGAGCTGAACCCGCATGCGATCGAAGGCGCGCGCGAGCTCGCCGATCTCGTCGTCACCGCGATCGATCACAGGATTCCCGAAGTCGCCACCCGCGATCCGCTCCGCTGCGGTCTCGAGCCGGAGCAGCCGCCGGGCCAGCATTCCGGAAGCGAACAGCCCGATCGCGAGCGCGAGAGTAACTGCGAACGCCGTCGCCAGCAGGAGCCGCTGCTCCACGAGCCGCACGGTGGCAAGCGAGTCTTCGAGCGGCGCACGGAAGAGCACGACCGCTCCCCACTCGAGCGGCACCGCGACTTCCGCGAAATCCCCAGCCCGCTCTAGCACACGCCCGCGGCGCGTCTCGCCGTTCTCGAGCGCGTCCAGGGCGACATCGTCGGTCTCGACATCGGCAGACCGGCTCCGCTGCGAGTCGGCCACAACGGTTACCGCCGGGGGATTTCGGGTTAGGACGTCGTAGGCAACGACGCGCGCGTTGGTCTCGAGCGCCCACGAGTCCACGGCCTCTTGCCAGTTGAAGCGGTTCGTGGGAAGTTCTCGGGCAAGAGGAGCAGACACTTCCTGGAGCTCGTCGAGCCGCGCATCCACGAGCCGCTGCTCGAGCGAGGGGATGACGATCAGATATGCGGCACCGAGCGCCGCCGTCACGATCGCGACGAGCGCGAGCGCGATGCGGACGCGAATCCCACCGGGGATCCTCAAGATCGGATCCTCACTCTTCCCTAAAGCGGTAGCCGGCCCCCCGGATCGTGAGGATCAACTCGGGAGTGCTCGGATCGCTCTCGATCTTCTCCCGCAGGTGGCGCACGTGGACGTCGATCGTCCGCGGCTCGCGGTAGTCCGCGCTCCCCCGGAGACGCTCGAGCAGCTCGCGACGGGAGAACACGACACCCGGATTGGAGGCGAGCACGGCGAGCAGCTCGAACTCGATGAACGTGAGCTGAACCGGCTCCTCGCGCACCTCGACGGTTCGCCGCGGAAGGTCGATGCGAAGCTCTCCGCGCTCGATCAGGTCCTCCCGCTCGCGCGCTAGGTGCGGGGTGACCGCTCTCCGCAGAAGCGCCCTCACGCGACTGCGGAACTCACGAATGGAGAACGGCTTGGTGATGTAGTCGTCGGCTCCGAGCTCGAGCCCGAGCACCTTGTCCAGCTCATCGCCTCGGGCGGTGAGCATGATGATCGGAACGGTGCTCTCGGCCCGCAGGCGCTTGCAGACCTCGAGGCCGTCGAGCTTCGGCAGCATCACGTCGAGCACGACGAGATCGACCGCTTCCTCCGCAAACCGCGAGAGCGCCTCTTCGCCGTCGCGCGCCTGGACGACGCGATAGCCGTCCCGCTCGAGCGGATACGTCAGCAGCGTCTGAATGGAGTCCTCGTCGTCGACGAGGAGGATGGTCGAAGAGTTCGGCATCGGTGCGGGAGCGAAAACGCGCGGCTGCCTGCCCGCCTACTATAGCCCCGCGATGGAAGCGGCTCGGCCCCGAGGGCGCAGGCGGCCGCCGCGCCGCGGCACCGTCGATAGACCTCTCAACGTCCGTCTGGTGCGGGTCTCCGCGCTCATAGTCATCCCTGCGGTCCTTGCTCTCCTGTTCTCTGTCTCGGCGACGGGTACGCTTCCCCGGCCGCAGCTCGAGCCTCTCTTCGACCAGGAGGCGGCTGCGACTCTGACGACCGAGCTCTCGTCGAGGTTTCCGTCGAGGGTTCCCGGGACGCCGGAGTCGGCGGAGGCGGCGTTGTGGTTCAACCAGACGATCTCGGCTTTCGGTCTGGAAGTGGAGGAGGACGTATGGGTCGAGGACGTCCCGGAGCTCGGGCAGGTCGAGCTGCGAAACGTCTTCGCGGTCGTGCCTGGACGTTCGGACCGTGTCATCTTGCTTGTTGCTCATAGAGACAACGCGGGCGTAAGCCAGCCGTTCGGCGACAACGCGTCTGGCACCTCGGCGCTGATCGAGCTGGCGCGAGGCTATGCGCCACGCGGATCGGCCGCGGCTCCACGGCCTCAGCGCACACTCGTCCTAGTCTCCACCGACGGCGGCGCGTTCGGAGGTGCAGGCGCGGCCAGGTTCGCAGCGACGTCGCCGTATGCGGATGCCGCATTCGCGGCGATCGTGCTCGACGGAATTGCCGGCGGAGGACACCCGAGAGTTGCGTTCGCCGGCGACGACCCTCGGGCTCCCGCGCCCGCGCTCGTGCGGACGGCGCTCACGAGAGTCGCAGAGCACACCGGGACCGAGCCGCGCATTGCCGGAGTTCTCACGCAGCTCGTAGACCTCGGCGTTCCGTTCGCTTACGGCGAGCAGGGTCGGTTTCTCGCGGCGAGCATCGCTGCGGTCACCCTCACGACCCAGGAGCCGGGCGAGCCCGCGATCCCTGTCGGTGAACCTGCTTCCGGGATCTCCGCTCGGCAGCTCGGAGACATGGGTCGGGCGACCGAGGTGCTGGTCGGCTCCATCGACGCAGGTCTCAGCTCTGCCTTCCGCACGCCGGACAGCGTCTTCCTCCGCGACCGCGTAGCGAGCGGGTGGACGGTGCGGCTCACGCTGCTGCTCGCCGTCGTCCCGTTCGCCCTGGGAGCGCTCGATCTCGCCGTTCGGAGCCGTCGACGCGGGCTTCCACTCGGGCCGGCACTGCGGGCGCTGCGGACACGCCTCTTCTTTTGGCTCTACGCAGGGCTCCTGCTCTGGTTCGCGGGTATGGCCGGAATCCTTCCGACCGGGGCCGCCCTTCCGCTCCCCACGTACTCAACCCTCGCAAGCGATTGGCCCGTGGCCGGCCTCGGCCTGCTCGGCATCGCACTCGCTGCAGGGTGGTTCCTCGGCCGGCGGCGGATCGCAGGTCCTGGGCCCCGAACGCCCGAGGAGCGACTTGCCGGTTACACCGCCGCGTTCGCTTGGCTCGCCTTCGTCGCGGTCGTCATCGGCCTCGCCGAGCCCTACGCCCTTACCTTCGTACTCCCTTCGCTCTACGCGTGGCTCTGGCTTCCGCTCCGAACACGCATGTGGACCCGCGTCCTGCTGTTCGCCGCCGGCCTCTTCGGCCCGCTCGCGGCGCTCGTCATCCTCTCGTCCGAGCTCAGCTTGGGACTCTTGGACACGAGCCTCTACCTCCTCGGTCTGACAACCGTGGGCTACATCTCGGCGGGCTCGGTTCTGCTCGCCTTGGCGTGGGCCGCGGCGGCCGGGCAACTCGGAGCGCTTGCCTTCGGTCGCTACGCGCCGTATGCCGACGGCGCTGAGCCTCCGCCCGCCGGCGTGGTGCGCCGCGGGCTAGGACCACTGATCGCGCGCTCGCGCGAGAGCTACGCGAGAACGAGGTAGCGCACGAGCTCGCCTTCCTCGATGCGGCCGTCGCCGCGAGGCACGTGCACGAGAGCGCCTGCCGAAGCGGCGCGGACGATCATGTGGGACTCCTGGCCCGTGACCGGCGCAAGCTCTACGCCCGCAGCGGTTGCGATGCGCTCTGCTCTCACGAACTCGTCGCGCTGCCCGTTTCGCTGGAGAGCTGTGGTCGTGCGCCCGTGCTCGTAAACCGGGCCAGCGTCACTCGCCCCCTGCAGGGCAAGCAGAGCCGGAGCCACGAACACGAGCGACGCGACGAGTGACGAGACGGGATTCCCCGGGAGTCCGAAGACGAGCGTCGCCGCCCGAGTTCCGAACGAAAGCGGCTTCCCGGGCTTGACGGCAACCCCCCAGAATCGCTCCTCGACCCCAAGCTCCTCTTCGATTCTTCGCACCAGATCGTGCGGTCCCACCGAGACGCCGCCCGAGGTCACGAGCACGTCGGCCTCGAGCCCCTGCTCGAGCGCCGCTCGGTGTGCGCTCTCGTCGTCGATTACGACAGGCAACAGCTCCACCTTCGCGCCGAAACGCGCGAGCAACGCGGCGATCATCGGCCGGTTCGACTCGTAGATCTCGCCGGGCTCGAGCGAGTCGCCCGGTGCACGAAGCTCTGTTCCCGTCGCGAGCACGCAAACGCGCGGGCGCCGCGCGCAGTGAACCTCCCCGATTCCGGACGCGGCCAGCGCTCCGATCTGAGCCGGACCGAGGCGGATACCCGCGTCGACCACCTGCTCTCCCACGCGCACGTCACCGCCCTGCGGCCTGATGTGGCTTGCGGACTGGAGGCGATCGGGGATGCTGACGTGGCCGTCCCGCTCGACGACGCGCTCGAGCGGAACGACGGTGTCGGCTCCGTCGGGGACGACACCACCAGTCGCGATCGCTGCTGCAGCACCCGGCGCAAGCGCATCTGGAGCCGGGCGACCAGCTACCACGCGCGCGGTGATCGGCAGCTCGCCCGGTGTATCCGCCGCGCGAACGGCGAAGCCGTCCATAGCCGAGCTCGCGAATGGAGGCAGATCGCTCGAGGAGAGCGCGGGCTCCGAGAGCACTCGGC
>JACCVK010000216.1 GCA_013698195.1 Actinomycetota bacterium
GTCTACGAGGCGGTCAGGCTGCGGTGCCGAAGCGCTTTTCGGCGCGAGCTCTCGCCCGTTCTGCCTCGCGTTCCCGGTCGCGCGGAGGCGCTGCGGTCACTAGCGCTTCGAGCAGCCGCTGCGTTGCGCCCGCGACCTCGGCAACTGCTCGCGCAAAGGCCTGCTCGTTCGCCTTCGACGGGCTCGTCGACCCACTCACCTTGCGGACGTACTGCAGCGCCGCAGCGCGAACCTCACCCTCACTCGCCGGCGGCTCGAAGTTGTGGAGCGTGCGGATGTTTCGACACATGCGGACACCGTACCCGTCCAGGAGGGTTTGGCGGCCCGTGCCTCGTCCGGGGCCTAGATGCGGTCGTGCCGGCGAAGGAGCTCGAGCACGGCGTCGTGCGGGATCCCGGGCGCGATTCGATTCTCGCGGCCGGTCACGTCCGGCGCCGCCCAGAGCGCATTCAGAACCGCTTCCTCCGTGGCCTCGACAGTTGCTGCGAAGAGACCGTTCAGCATCTTTGGTGAGGCAACCATCCGCGTACCGCCGGCTTCTCGATCGACGCGACCGCTTGTCGAGAGCGCGAGGAAGATCTCGCCGCTCCCGTCGTACGCAACCGAGCCCGTGCGCGCGAGGCCCAGTCCACTGCGGCGTGCGATGCGTGTCAGCTCGTGTGGCCCGAGATCCGCGTCGGTGACGGCGATCGCGATACAGCTTCCGTCGCCGCTCTCGCGCGCGCCTTTGCCTCCGAGCTCGGCGCCGACCGGAACTCCGTCGACGACGAGATCGCGGCGAACGCCGAAGTTCGCGAGCACGAGAACGCCGACGGTCGCGTCGAGACCCGGCAGCATCCGGCTCGCGGTGCCGATGCCGGCTTTGTAGCCGAACGCGACCATGCCAGTGCCTGCGCCGACGGCGCCCTCAGCCGGTCGCTCAGGGGTCGCTCCGGCAAGCGCTGCTTCCACGTCATCCACGTCGACCTGCACGACGCGCGCCTCCGAGAGCCACCCGTCGTCGCACTCGCCGACGACGGGGATCACGAAGTTGTCCACGCCGACACGCGGATCCGCGGCGATCGCCGCCCGCACGGCGCCGTCGTAGACACGACCCACCGACATCGTCGCGGTCAGGTAGACCGGCGTCTCGATCACACCCCACTCCCGAATGGCAATGGAGCTCGTCAGCTCGCCCGCGCCGTTCAAGACGTCGGTTCCGGCGGGAACAGGATGCGTGAGGAGCGTCGAGGGGTCGCCGGGCACGATCGCGGTGACACCGCTTCGCCCCACGCCCCGACCCTCGGGTGGCTCGGGTTCGTCGCGCCAGACGGTCGCGTGGCCGACGAGGACGCCGGGTACGTCGGTGATCGCGTTCAGCGGTCCCGCCTCGTACCTCCCGATCCGGAGCCCGAGCTCGCGGAGGCGCGGTCCGCGTGGCGCCGGAATCGTCCCTGAGACCGTCACCCGCACGAGCCTATAACGGGTTAGGCTCGCCCGCGTGCCGCTCGTACTTCCGGTCGTCTGGAGCGACGATTGCCTGCTCCACGAGCCGGGCGGCGAGGTCTGGATCGGCCTCCCGGATCCCGGGGTCGAGGGTCCCGAGCGCGTGCAGACGATCCGCAAGACGCTCGTGGAAGCGGGAGCCACCGTCGTTCAGGCGCAGCCGCACGACGACGAAAACCTGCTCTCGGTGCACGACCAAGGTCTCGTCTCCTATCTGCGAGACGCGTGGAGCCTCTGGGAGCAGGCCGGCTACCCGCAGGACCCGGGCCAGAACCGTGTCGTCCCGTATCTCTTTCCCCACCCCGGGCTCCTTGGGGAACAGGAGGTCTCGTTGCCCACCGCGATGTCGGCGCGCGCCGGGATGTACGCGTTCGACACCATGTCGCCGATCGGGCCTGGCACCTGGACAGCGGCACGTGCCGCTGTGGACGTGGCGCTGACGGCGGCCGACCTGGTCGCGGACGGCACCCGCGTCGCGTACGCCTGCACGCGCCCGCCCGGGCACCACGTCACGCGCGGGGCGTTCGGCGGAAGCTGTTATCTGAACAGCTCCGCCGTCGCGGCGGAGCGGCTCCGCGGCCACGGCTTCTCGACGGTGGCGATCGTGGACATCGACGCGCACCAGGGCAACGGAGCACAGTCAATCTTCTGGAACCGCGACGACGTGCTCACGGGCTCGGTGCACGTCGACCCGCGCGCCGGCTGGTTTCCGCACTTCCTCGGCTTCGAGACCGAGAACCGGGAGACGAATCGAAATGTCCCCCTCGAGCCGGGAACCGGAGACACCGGCTGGGTCGCTGCTGTGGCGGAGCTCGCCGAGTGGGCACGCGACGCCGACGCTCTCGTCGTCGCGCTCGGGGTCGACGCTGCGGAGAACGACGAGACCAGCCCGCTTCGCGTCACCGCCGAGGGCTTCCGCGACGGTGGGCGCAGCCTGGGCGGGCTCGGCCTTCCGACAGTCGTGGTGCAGGAGGGGGGCTACGATCTCGACGCGCTCGGGGGCCTCGTGCTCGCGGCGCTCGAGGGAATCGAGGAGGGAATGCCCCGCCGTGCCTGAGCCGCTCGAGATCTGGATCGGCAAGGAGAAGTACGGGGGCGTGCCGACGCCGACGCGGCGCGAGTCGCAGCCGCCGCCGCACTGGCGGCTCGAGGCTATCGCAGCGACGGAGCGCCCGAGGAGCCTCGCGCTCGCCTCGGACGGGAAGACCCTCGTCTTCATCCAGGACCGAGACACGTCCGATCTCTGGACGCTCGCAATCGAGGATGCTGGAGACAACGCTTGTAACGATCAGTTACAAGGACGGCTGCCGCGCCGGCTTACGACCGGGCGCGACCCGATGCCTTTCTGGGAGGACACGACACCCGCGATCTCGCCGGACGGCATGACGGTTGCGTTCACGGATCAGGGCGCGATCTGGCTCGTGCCGCTGCAGGGCGGTCCACCGCGAAGACTGCTCGAGGCCGGAAGCCCCGTGTGGCTCGACGACGACACGCTCGTCGTGTCCGTCGAGCGGGAGAACACCTCGCGCCTCGCCCTCGTCGACGTCCACGATCCCTGGCCGCGACGGCTTGTCCGCGAGCACGGCTCGCTCGATCCGCTCGGCGAGGAGGGACAGGCGGTCGTCTCGCCGGATCCCTCCTCGATCGCGTACACGTTCCAGCCGCGGGCCGATCTCAATCGCAGCGAGATCCGTGTCGCCTCCATCGAGTCGGGTGAGACCCGCGCTCTCTCGGGCACCGAGAGCGTTCACGAGCACACACCCGCGTGGTCACCCGACGGCGAGCGCGTCGCGTTCGTCTCGGAGAGCTCGGGCTGGTACGAGCTCCACCTAGTCGGCGCCGACGGCGCCGGCGGTCGCCAGCTCACGAGCGCCGAGGCCGACTTCTTCGAGCACCGCTGGCACCCGGAGGGCACTAGCCTCGTCGCGGCGAGAGGTCGCCATGGCCGCTATGACCTCGTCGTCGTGGACGCAGCGACGGGCGACGTGACCGACCTTGCGCCCGGCGGCGCGTGGGGCAGCCCGCAATGGGCGGCCGACGGGGCCATCGTGGCGACGTACGAGGATCAGGCCACGGCGCCGGAGCTCCGGTTCGTCATACCTGGCACGCGGACCGAGGCGCTGCTCGCGCCGCGCCCGCTCGCGGTGCGTGCTGCCCCTCACGTCATCCCAGAGGAGATCTCGTATCGCTCGTTCGACGGCGTCGAGATTCACGCCTATCTCTTTCGCCCGCAACAGGCCTCCGCCGACAATCCCGCGCGCGCGGTCGTGTACCCGCACGGCGGGCCGATCTCCGCCTACGGCGACGAGTGGGACGGGCATGCGCAGTACTTCGTAGACAAGGGCTACGGCTGGATCGCTCCGAACTACCGCGGTTCGACCGGCTACGGCCGCGACTTCGAGCGGCTTCTCCACGGCCACATCGGGGTGGCGGACACGAAGGACTGCCTCGCAGCCGCCGACTACCTGCGCACCCTCGACTGGGTGGACGGCGAACGGCTCGCGATCTTCGGCGCGAGCTGGGGCTCCTTCACCT
>JACCVK010000198.1 GCA_013698195.1 Actinomycetota bacterium
CCCGAGGGGGACTTCGTGGAGTAGTCTGACGCGCCGTGAAAGCCCTCGTCATCGGGTGCGGACGCGTGGGATCCGCGGTCGCAAAAGGGCTCGCCAGCGAGGACTGGGAGGTCACCGTCGTTGACGAGATGGAAGATTCGCTGCAACGGCTCGGACCGGGCTGGCGCGGCGGCTTCGTCCTCGGCCACGGCATGGACACGAGCGTGCTCCACCAGGCTCGTGCCGAGGACGCGGACGCGGCGGTCGTTGCGACGGACGGCGACAACACGAACGTCGTCATCGGGCAAGTGCTCCAGAAGCGCTATGGAATCGGCACGGTCGTCGTTCGGGTGCTCGACCCGGCCCGAGCCCAGTTCTACGCGGAACGTGGGCTCCAGACCGTCTGCCCGACACAGACTGCGATCTCGGTGCTCCTCGACACGGTGCGCGCGACGAGCGCCGAGCCGGCTGGAGCCGCCTGATGTATGTGGTCGTCGCGGGTGGGGGGAAGGTCGGTGCCAACGTCACGCGCTCGCTGCTCGAGATGGGTCACGAGGTGACGATGATCGAGCAGCGACCCGACCGGTTCGCACGGCTCGAGGAGGAGTTCGGGCCCGTCGTCATGCGAGGCGACGCGACCGAGATCAGCGTGTTGGAGCGGGCAGGCATCGCCAGGCCGCCCGAGCTCGTGCTCGCCGTGACCGGAGACGACGAGGACAACCTCGTGATCTCCCAGCTCGCGAAGGAAGGCTACGGCGTCGACAAGGCGATCGCCCGAGTCAACGACCCGCGCAACCAGGCGCACTTCGATCTGCTCGGCATCCGCCAGACGATCTGCGCGACGACGAGCATCCTCGGCCTCGTCGAGCACGAGGTTCCCGAGCACGGCCTCGTGCGGCTGCTCGAGCTCCAAGAAGAGGGGCTCGACATCGTGGAGGTGCAGATCGAGAAGAACTCGCCCGTCGCCGGCTCACGGGTCGGAGGCATCAGGCTCCCCGAGGAGTCACGACTGATCTCGGTCTTCCGACACGGCCGCTCGGAGCTCGTCGAGCCGGGCACCGTGCTCCGGCCCGGCGACCAGGTGCTCGCAGTCGTCGGGAGCGACGCGGCACTCGATCTGCGCGCCGTCCTGCACGGAAAACGATGACCGCGGTCTAGAGCCGCCAGTAGTGCCTCGTTAGAAGCACGACGACGGGGATGATCTCGAGCCTCCCGGCCCACATCAGCGCCACCATTGTCACCTTCGAAACGTCTCCCAGCGGCTCGTACGACCCCATAGGTCCTGTGATGCCGAAGGCGGGCCCTACGTTGCCGACTGCCGACGCCGAGATCGCCAGCGCGTCCAGGGTGCCGACATCAACGCTGCCGAGCGCCGACTCGAGCGCGATCGCAGCCGCTCCGACGGCCCAGAAGCCGATGTAGAGAAGGATGAACGCCGCGATCGCCCGGAGCGTCCGCTCGTCTACCGCCACGCCGTTCAGCCGGATCGGCATGACGAGTTCCGGACTTACGGTCTGGTCGAGTTCTCTGCGGAGAACCCTTCCTACGAGGAGGTGGCGGACGACCTTGATTCCTCCGCTCGTCGACCCGGCCGATCCGCCGACGAACATGAGCGCGAAGATCGAGAGCAGCAACAGAGTGCTCCACGTCGCAAAGTCGGCGGTCGCATAGCCAGTTGTCGTCACGATCGAGACTGTCTGGAACACGCCGGCGCGCAGCGCAGCCTCGCCCTCTTCGAAGCCGTAGCTCCAGACCTGCACTGTGAGCGTCACCGAGGCGACCAGCAGGAGCGCGACGTAGAGTCGAAACTCCTCGTCACGCACGACGATCCGCGGTTGGAGCCGGACGAGGCCGCGGTACACGAGCGCGAAGTTGGCCCCTGCGAGGAGCATGAACACGACGATGATCCACTGCGCAGCCGCCGAGAAGGCTTGAATCGAGGTCGCCTGGGTCGAGAACCCGCCGCTGGGCATCGTCGTAAACGCGTGAGCGAGCGCCTCGTACTCGGTCATCCTGTCGTCGATGCCGAGCCAGCCGAGGGACGCCAGAGCGAGTGTCTCGAGCGCGGTAAGGCCGACGTAGAGCACCCATAGTCGACGAGCGGTGCTACGGATTCGCTCCGAGAACCCCGCGATCTCGGGCCCGGGCAGCTCCGTCTCCAGGAGCTGTCGCCCGCCCACGCGAAGGCGCGGAAGGACCGCGATCGCGAGAACGATGATCCCCATTCCGCCGAGCCACTGAGTGAACTGTCGCCACATCGCGATCGAGCGCGGGAGTGCCTCGAAGTCCGTGACGACGGTCGCCCCCGTCGTTGTGAAGCCCGACATCCCCTCGAAGTACGCATCGATCGGGTGTGAAAGCTGCGCGCCCCCTGCGAACAGATACGGCAAAGACGCGAAGCCCGCCGCCAAGAGCCAGGTCACGGCGACAACGAGGAAGCCTTCCCTCATCCCAACTCGGGCGGCAGCGTTGGCAGTTGCGCGCTCGAGCGCGAGGCCGAGACCGCTCGTGAGCGCACCCGCGACGAGGAACGGCCATACCGACTCGCCGTACCAGAGTGCGACCGCGATCGGAAGCAGCACGGCGAGACCGAGGTACTTCCCGAGCGTGCCGACGAGGTTGACGACCGCTGCGACGTCGACCGCAAGCCAGGTGGAGCGACGCGGCGATTGCCGGCGTCGAGCATTCCTCGCGTCGGGACTCACAGGGCCTTGACGACCCGAGGCGCGTCGGCCGCCTCGGTGAACACGATCACACGGTCTCCGGCCTGGAGCACGTCGTCCCGGTGCGGGAAGAGCGCCGCGCCGTTCCGGACGACCGCGCCGATGAGCGCGCCGCGGACAGGCATGTCCTTGAAGCGCTTGCCGATGTACTCGCTCGTGTCCTTCAACGTCACGTCGAGCACCTCGTAGCGGTTCCCCTCGAGCAGCGCGACCTGCTGCGTTCGCGGGTCGTGCGCGAAGCGGATGATCTCCTCCGCCGTCACCATCCGCGGGTTCACGGAGACGTCAATGCCGCCCTGCTCGAAGGCGGTGACCGAGATCGGCTCGTGGGCGATGCCGATGGTGAACTGCACCCCGTGCACCTTCGCCAGCGAGGCGGCGTAGAGGTTCTTCGCGTCGTCGCGCATCGCGAAGATCGCCACACCCGCCTGCCCGATGCGCTCGCGTTCGAGGAAGTCCGGATCGACGCCGGTCGCGTGGTAGACACGCGCGCCAGGCAGGCTCTCGGCGACCGCACGCGCTCGCTCGAGCGACGACTCGATGAGCCGCACCCCGATTCCCTGTTCGATCAGCACGTGCGCGATGGCTGTCCCCACGCGCCCGGCCCCGTAGATCACCGCGTCACGGACCGTCTCTTCGCCCGGCGCCAGGAGAGCGCTCCAGGTCTGTGCGGCCTGCGGCGACCCGATGACGACGATGCGGTCCCCGGGTTCGATCCTCTCGTCACCGCCCGGCAGCAGCATCCTGTCGCCACGGATGATCGCGGCGACCTTCGAGTCGGCCGGGATCTTCGCCTCACGCAGTGGGACGCC
>JACCVK010000267.1 GCA_013698195.1 Actinomycetota bacterium
GGCTACGAGACCGTCGACCTCGGCAGGCACCGGCTCAAGGACATCGCCGACCAGGAACGGCTCTACCAGCTCGCGGCCGACGGCCTCGAGAAGTCGTTTCCGCCGCCGAGGACGCTCAGCGGTGCCACGCTGCCGGCACTTCACCATCGCCTCGTCGGGAGAGAGGACGACCTGGCAACGATCGAGGCGCTGCTCGCCCGCCCGGACGTCAGACTGGTCACGATCACCGGGCCCGGAGGAGCGGGCAAGAGTCGGCTGGCGCTCGAAGCCGCCGCGGCGGCAGCCCTCGAGAGACCGGTCAACTTGGTCGGGCTCGCACCCGTCTCCGACCCCGCGCTCGTGCTCGTGGAGATCGCCCGGGCCGTCGGTGCACGCGAGCCGGCAGGTCGACCGCTCGCCGAGGGGATCGCCGACGCGCTGCGAGGCACAGGCACCTTGCTGTATCTCGACAACCTCGAGCACCTCGCGCAGGCGGCCCACGACGTCGCGAGCTTGCTGCACCTGGTTCCAGACCTCGACATCCTGACCACGAGCCGGACTCCGCTTCGCCTCTTGGGCGAGTTCGTCCACCCGCTGAGCCCCCTGCCGATGAACGATGCGACGACGTTGTTCGTCGAGCTCGCCGCGGCGCGCGGAGTCGTCCTGCGAGACGACACCCAGGACTCGGTGCGGGAGATCTGCCGACGCCTCGACGGCCTGCCGCTCGCGATCGAGCTCGTCGCCGCGCGACTCGTCGTCCTCCCACCGACCCGCGTGCTGCAGGCACTCGACGAGGGGCTCGCGTTGGAGATGGAGGGCCCGATCGACCTTCCCGAACGGCAGCGCACGCTGCGAGCGACGATCGCGTGGAGCTACGGCCTGCTGAGCGAGGGCCAGAAGGCGCTCCACGACGCGCTCGGTGTCTTCGCGGGCGGATGCAGCTTCGACGATGCCCGCGCGGTCGCGCAGGCCGGGCCGAGCTTCTTCACCGATCTCGAGGCTCTCGCTGCATGGAGCCTCGTGCGTACCGACGCAACGGACGGGGACGTCCGGCTCTCGATGCTCGAAACCGTGCGCGAGGATGCCGTTGCGCGGCTCGAGGAGAACGGCATGCTCGACCAGCTTCGCAGCCGTCACGCAGACCGCATGCTCGAGCTGGCGAGCGTGGCCGAAAAGGAGCTCGAAGGGCCGAGTCAAGCGATGTGGCTGGAGCGGCTCGAGTTCGAGCTGGACAACATCAGGGTGGCGCTCGACTGGCAGCTCGCATCGGGTCGGATCGAGGGCGTGCTCGTCCTCGTGTCCGCGCTTGGGCACTTCTGGCGAGCCCACGGTCACGTGACCGAAGCGCGAAAGTGGCTGTCCAGAGCGCTGACACAATCGGAGGACGTGTCTCCGGAGGTGGTCGCGAATGCCTTGTGGTGGTCAGCGCGACAGGCCGCCGCACAGGACGATCTCGATGCGGAGGTACCTCTGCTCGAAGATGCGCTTCGCCTGTTTCGCACCCTGGGTCGGCTGCGGGAGACGACGTTCGTACTCGGCGAGCTCGGGTGGATCGCTTTGCAACATGGCGAGGCCGAGCGCGCAGAGCAGCTCTGCGAGGAGGGCCTCGAAATCGCGCGTTCGACCGGCGATGCTGCCGCGATCTCCGGACTGCTCAACTACCTCGCCGACGTGTACTCGGCGCGGGGCGACCACCTCCAGGCGCTCGCCGTCCATGAGGAAGCGCTTTCGCTTCGCCGGACGCTCAACAACCCGATGCTCGTCACGAACTCCACGTACAACCTCGGCATCGCCGCCTGGGAGAACGATGAGATCGAACGTGCACGCTTGGCGTTCGAGGAGACACATGCCCTCGCCGGCGAGCTGGGCGACGTGCTCCACACCGCCGCGGCCGACTTCATGCTGGCCGAGCTCGACCTCCGCGACGGCGACCTCGTCGAGGCCGAGCGAAGGATCCGACGCTGCCTCGCGACGTACGGCAAGCTCTACGAGAGCAGACGCAGCAGCGCCGAGTGCCTGGTCGTTCTCGCCGGAATCGCGGCGGCGCGCGATTCGTTCGAGGAAGCCGCTCGACTCCTGGGCGCGGCCGGCAACCTGCGCGGAGAATCGCCCCCGAACCGCTTCGAGTTGCCCGTTCTCGATCGGTACGAATCCGAGGTCGAATCCGCTCTGGGCGTGAACCGCTTTGCGGCGCTGATATCGGAGGGCGCGCGGATGTCACTCGAGTCGCTCTCGCCGGCGGTTGTCACCTAGAGGCTTTATGTGGGTTGTGGGCACGTCCAGCTGGGGGCCTGCGCACGGCGCATCGCGGCCGAAACGCTCCTCACCAACAGCTTCCAGTAGTGCCGAGCAGCGATCCGTCCATGCTGCTTGGCCCATGCCTTCCCTGAAACGCACCCACAACCCACATCAAGCCTCTAGAGACGAGCAGCACTAGTC
>JACCVK010000274.1 GCA_013698195.1 Actinomycetota bacterium
GGTGACGAACCATTTGGCGTGCTTCGCGCCCATGTCGCGGTCGATCCCGACCTTGATCGACTCGGCGCCGAGCTTCGCGATCGCGTCGCGCGGGTCGACGCCCTTGGGGCAGCGCTCCGTGCAGAAGTAGCAGCGCGTGCAATCCCAGATCCCGTGCTCACCCGAGTACGTCTGGAGCCGCTCTACCGTCGCCGTGTCCCGGGCGTCGCCGACGAAACGCATGCCCTTCGCGAGCGCAGCCGGTCCGAGGAACTCGGGATCGGCCTCCATCGAGTTGCACTCGGAGACGCAGCAGCCGCACATGATGCACAGCGCCTCTTTGTGGATGACGTTCATCTCGTCCTCGGAGACGATGTGCTCCTTCTGGCCCGGATCCGCATAGCCCGGCTCGAGCCAGGGCGACATCGCGCGGATTTTCCCCCAGAACGGCTGCATGTCGGTGACGAGGTCCTTGACGATCGGCATGTTCCCCATCGCGGAGATCACGGGAACGTGCCCGGATTGCGCGATGTCGTACATGCGTGTCTTGCAGGCGAGAACGGCGGCACCATCCATCCGCATGCCACAGGACCCGCAAATCATCATCCGGCAGCTCTTCCGGTAGGCAAGCGTGCCGTCGATCTGATCCTTGACGATGTCGAGGCAGTCGAGCAGCGTCACCCACTCCGGTGCGTCGAACTCATAGTCGACGAGCTTGCGCTCGCCCGCGACCGCGTCGAACCGCCAGATCTTGAGCGCCACTTGCACCTCAGTACGTCCTCTCCTCGGGCTGCCATTTCGTGATCGTGACCGGCTTCCACTCGAGACGCGGCGCGTCATCCTCCCACGTCACCACGGTGTGGCGGAGGAAGCTCTCGTCGTCGCGATCCGGGAAATCGTAGGGACGCGCGTGGGCGCCTCGGCTCTCTTTGCGGGCGAGGCCGCAAACGACCATGCACTCCGCGAGCTCGAGCAGGAAGCCGAGCTCGAGAGCCTGCGTCAGGTCGGTGTTGAACACATCGCCCTTGTCGTCGACGACGACCCGCTCGTAGCGCTCCCGCAGCCCCTCGACGATCCTGCCCTGCTCGTGCATCAGCTCCTCGCGCCGGAAGACGCCGAAGTTCTCGTGCATCGTCTCGGCGAGCTCGTCGCGGATCCTCCATGGGCGTTCCCCCTCGGAGCGGTCGAGGAGCTCCTTCAACTCGCGCTCAGCGTCCGTCGCGACTGACTCCGGCACCGTTACCGTCGTATTGCTCAGCGCCCAGTCGGCGGCGTGCTTGCCCGCTCGCTTGCCGAACGTGATCGTCTCCATGAGCGCGTTTCCGCCGAGCCGGTTCGCTCCGTGCACCGACACGCATGCGACCTCGCCGGCGGCATAGAGCGCCTCCAGCTCGGTGCGGCCCCAGACGTCGGTGTCCACGCCGCCCATGTGATAGTGGGCGCCCGGTCGTACCGGGATCGGCTCGTAGATCGGGTCGACGCCGGCGAAGGTCATCGAGAGCTCACGCGTGCCGTGCAACCGCTCGAGGATCTTCTCGGCCCCGAGATGGCGCAGGTCGAGCAAGACGTTGCCGTCGATGCCGCGGCCGTCGTCGATCTCCGTTTGCTCGGCGCGCGAGATGACGTCACGCGAACCGAGCTCCATCGCATTCGGCGCGTAGCGCACCAGGAAGCGCTCGCCGTCCTTGTTCAGGAGATACGCGCCCTCACCCCGGCAACCTTCGGTGATGAGCACGCCCGTGGGCGCGAGCGTCGTCGGGTGGAACTGCATCATCTCCATGTCCTTGAGAGCGACGCCTGCCTTGAGCGCGAGCGACATGCCGTCCCCGGTACACGCGTAGGCGTTCGTCGTGCCCGTGTACAGGCGACCCGCGCCACCGGTCGCCAGGATCACCGTCTTCGCACCGATCGTGTGCAGCCCACCGTTCACCAGATCCCAGGCGATGACGCCTTGGCAGCGGCCGTCATCGACGACGAGCTTCCAGGCAAAGAACTCCTCGTACGTCTTCAGGTCCCGCTTCATCACCTGCTCGTAGAGCACGTGGATCAGGACATGGCCGGGGATGTCGGCCGCATAAGCGGTGCGCGGCTCTCCGGCTGCGCCGAACGGGCGCTGGGCGATGCGGCCGTCGGGCGTTCGCGAGAAGACGGCGCCCCAGTGCTCGAGCTGGTAGACGTCGTCGGGAGCCTCGTTGCACAGGATCTCGATCGCGTGCTGATCGCCGAGGTAGTCGGAGCCCTTGACGGTGTCGTACGCGTGCTTCACCGGGTCGTCCTCGGATGCGTTCCCGAGCGCGGCGTTGATCCCGCCCTCGGCAGCGCCGGAATGGCTGCGCACAGGGTGAATCTTCGAGATCATCGCGACGTCCGCTCCGGTGTCGAAGGCCTCGATCGCGGCTCGCATTCCCGCGCAGCCGGCACCGATGACGACCACGTCGTGGACGGCGTCCATTCGAAAAAGACGCTACCTGATGCACCTCCGCATTTCGGTGGCTACCGTCGCCGCACGAAACGTCTTGCTCAGCGGCGGACGAAGACGGCGCGCGCGCTCGTGTTCGCCGTCATCGGCACCGAGCATGTCGTCTTTCTCCCGCCGCACGCCCCCACCCAGTTCCGGAGCCTCCACCCCTTGCCGGCAATAGCCGTCAAGCGGAGCGGGACATGCGACGACACCGAGGACGCGCAGCGCCCGGGGCAACGAATCCCCGCACTCGGGCCGCGAATCGAGCCATTCCCCGACACGCGGACGCTCAGCCGGTACCTCGACGGCGCGAAGAACGCGGTCGCCCCGGCGGCTTGTCCAACCTCGACAGCGCATTGGGAAATACCCGAGCACGAGCCCGTCCAGCGCACGAGCTTTGCCCCGGGAGCAGGCGTCGGCGTGAGCGTCAGCTCGGTGCCGGCGTTCCACGTCGTCGAGCACGTCTGGCCGCAGTCGAGACCTGGAACGTCGGCCTCGACCCGACCCGACCCGGCGATTGTGAGCGCGAACGGCGCCTGACGATCGAGCTGGACGAGCCACGGCGAGTCCTGCATGTCCGGCCAGCCGCCCGAGTGGCCGTAGTAGTCGTCGCGACCCGGATCCAGCAGCAGGCCGGCGAGCGGCGTGCCGTCCGTGAACGGGTACATGAGGTCGCGAACGATGTCGCACGTATGCCCGTCGTCGGGCGGCTCACAGTTGTTCGGTGCCGAGCTCGGCACCGCCCCCAGCGCGTGCAGGAGCTCGTGCGCGACGACCTGCGCGGGCTCGACGCCCACACACGCCTGGATGAGGAAGACGGCAAGTCCGGTGCCGCTAGAGACCGTTGCGCCGACGCCGCAAATCTGATCGTCGCCGATCGGCCCGTCGTAGTAGACGACGTACTTCGTGAACTGCGACCGGAAGCCGCGCGCATCCAGCTCGTCCCAGATGAACTCGAAGGGCGACTCTGGAGCGGCGAGCCGGCTCCCCGACTGCGACAGGCGCACGAGCGAGAGGTCGAGCTGGCTGCCACACGAGAACTGGGCGAGGTCGGAGCGCGGCGCACGCGTCGGGTCCTGGCCCCGCCACCAGGCGTCGATCGTCTCCCAGTCGGTCTGCATGCGGCTGGCGAAGGTCGAGAACCGATCCGGGCCGTCCGACGGGATCGCGTAGATCCAGTGCACCGGGTTCCCCGAGACGCCGTTCGGCCTCGAGTCGAGCTCGGACGGCGATCCGCACCAGGTCGCACTCGTCCGGGCCTTGATGTGCGGCAGCGTCGCTGCCGTCGACGCGGTCACCGCAAATGCGCGCGGAGTGTCGTCAACCTCCCGGGCTAGAAGAATCACGCTTAGCGCCAGCGCGACCATTACCGGCGTGACGATCACCGCTCCGACCGCCATCAGGCCGTGTCTGAAACGTCTGTGCATCCGCCGTCCTAGGTGTCGAGTTCCCCGCGAGCCGCCAGCACCTTACGTGGACCCCCTACGTGGACCCGGGGGAACCGAGCAGACGTCCGGTGTTCCGTTACGGCGTCGAGGAAACGACCGTGACCAGTCCCGGCTTCCCCTTTTGGGTCACGCGGACGAAGAGCGAACGCTGCCCGCAAACCGTCCCCGTGATTCGGCGCTCCCGCGCTCCGGTCACTGTTCCGCGCTTGATGAGCGTTCTACGATTGGCAGCCAGAAGCGAGACCGCGTGCTGACCGCCACGCGGGAGCTTCACGGTCACGGCGAACGAGCCGTCGAGCGGCGTCGAGAGCGGCACCCACCAGGTTCTGCTCTTCGCGACGGACTTGCGGACGACGGTCTGGGTTCCAGCCGTCCACGGCTGGAGGACGTCCCGCTCGGCGGCGACGAGCGCAGCCTCGGTGGGATAGAAGCTGGGCGCAATGATCTCCCAGGTCGCAATGGTGATGCCGGCCTTTCGCTCGTCCATGAGCCGGTACGTCTCCGCCCAAGCCTCGCCTGGGTTCTGCGCATAGTTCTGTTCTTGGTTTCCGGGGTACGCCTCGCCACGCGCCACGCGCGCGCAGACACCTGCCGCCGACGCCCAGTGCTTCGGGCCCCAGTCGATCGCCTGCCAGGGCGAGTTCGAGCGATACAGCGCGATGTGATGACCGTACTCATGGCGAATGACCTCTTCCGGACTCGTTCCGTCGGCAAGCACCTCGCCAAGCGCGACGGACCGATTGCGCGAGTAGCAACCTAGGGCGCCGCCGCCGCAGACCGCCCGGATCTCCTCGAGCGGCGCGAGGTAGGTGGTGAGCTGCGCGAGCTCGGGGCCGTGCACGAGCTTCACGAGAAACTCGGCCCAGCTCTCGGGCGTCACAGCGTCGACGGCGAAGGCGTCCGAGACGAGGACGTTTACGGTCTCGCCGGTCGAGGTGACGATCGGGCCGCCCCGCCAGGAGATCGCAGCCTGCTGAAGCCGTCGAGGCTCGAGCTTCGTGATGCGGTCGGCAACCCTGCGTGCCTGCATCTGGCCCTCCAGGCGCTCGACCGACCCGACCGGCGCCCCGGAGCCGATCGCCGCGATAGCGAACACCGCGACGAGGGCGATGAGGGAGACGACGAGGACCGGCCGGAGCTTGCCGACGGTTGTCACGCGGCTCATATACGCAGCAACACC
>JACCVK010000275.1 GCA_013698195.1 Actinomycetota bacterium
CGCGGCAGCCTATGCCAGTCTCGATCGCTGCGATCCCGCTCGCGACTTTCTCTTCGCGGAGATCGAAAGCCAGGCGGTCGGGTACAGCCGCGTCTGGTGGGATCAGGAGCCCGACGGCCCGACCATCTATCGCCAGGTTTGCTTCGTCGACCCAGCGTTCGGCGGCCGCGGCGTCGGATCCGCACTGCTCGGCTGGAACGAGGAGCGGCTTCGCGAGATTGCGACGGACCACGACGCCTCGGAGAAGCTCATCGAGGCCTGGGCCAACGATCGTAACGCCGCTGCAACTGCTCTCGTCCGCGGGGCGGGATACGAGCCGGTCACCTATGCGGCCGAGATGGTGCGACCGTCAGTCGAGGACCTGCCTGAGCATCCGCTACCTGAGGGCCTCGAGATTCGCCCGGCCGCCGAAGATGAGCTGCGCCAGATCTGGGATGCGGACACCGCTGCCTTCCGCGACCACTGGGGCTTCGTCGAGCCGACGGAGGCGTCGTATGAGCGGTTCCTCTCGTTCCCCTACAACGACCTGCCGCTGTGGAAGATCGCGTGGGACGACGAGGGCATCGCCGGGCAGGTCCGCTCGTTCATCGACACGGCGCAGAACGCGGAGCTTGGCCGCAGCCGAGGCTGGACGGAGAACATCTCGACGGCACGCCGCTGGCGACGGCGCGGCGTCGCGAAGGCGCTCATCGTCGAGAGCATCCACGAGCTCGCGAAGCGGGGCGTGACCGAGGTCGCGCTTGGCGTGCACACCGAGAACCCGAACGGGGCGTTCGACCTGTACGCGGAGCTCGGCTACGAGGTCGTAGGCACCTGGACGACGTACCGCAAGCCGCTCTGATCAGATCTTCCTGCGGGTCGTCGGGGCTCCCCACTTCGACCGGCTCCCGCGCCGCGACGAGTACACACGGCGTGGAGGTGCGACTTTCATGCCCGCATTCGTGAACTGCTCTGCGTGCCCCGCAAGGCGTGCGACGCGGCTCACATCCTCTTGCTGCTCCGGGAGAACCAAGGTCACGCCGATTCCGCCGCGACCGGCACGGCCCGTGCGACCGACACGGTGCACGTAGCCATCGCTCTCCTCGGGTGGGTCGAAGTTGACGACGTGGGTGATCTCCACGAGGTCGAGGCCGCGAGCGGCGACGTCCGTCGCGACGAGCGTCGTCGCCTGCCCCGACTCGAACCGGAGCAGAGCGCGCTCGCGCTGCCTCTGGTTCATGTCCCCATGCAGTGCCAGCGCGTCGACCCCGTGCGCGGCAAGCTTGCGTACGAGCCGGTCCGCGCCGCGTCGCGTTCGTACGAAGACGAGTGCGAGCCCGCGCTTGCCGCGCAGGAGCTCCGCAAGTGTCTCGACCTTGCTGTCGGCCCTAACGGAGACGAAGCGATGCTGGACGGCCTCGTGATCCTCGTGAGCCGGCGGCAGCGTCCCCTCGCAGCGAAGCGGGTCGTGGGTGTAGGCGCGCGCGAGGTCGCCTACCTCGTTGTCGAGCGTCGCCGAGAAGAACATCGTCTGCCGTTCTTTCGGCAGACGGCGAACGATTCTGTCGACCTGAGGCTTGAAGCCCATGTCGAGCATCCGGTCGGCTTCATCGAGAACGAGGATGCGAACGCCGGCGAGGTCGATCGCCTTGCGCTCGAGCAGGTCGTTCAGCCGGCCCGGCGTCGCAACGACGATGTGCGCGTTCCGTGCGCGCTTCGCTTGTGCGCTGATCGGGATGCCGCCGTAGACGGCCGCGACGCGAAGCTCGCGCGCGGCGAGAGACTCGAGCTCGGCCGCGACCTGGATCGCGAGCTCGCGGGTCGGGACGAGAACAAGCGCACCTGGTCGCCGGTCGCCGGCGTCGAGGCGCTCCACGATCGGAATCGCGAAGCTGAGCGTCTTGCCGGAGCCGGTGGGTGACTTCGCCAAAACGTCGCGACCCGTGAGGGCGTCCGGGAGAACGCGCCTCTGGATTGGAAAGGGCTCGTGGATGTCACGCTCGGCGAGCGTGCGAGTGATGCGCGCGCTGACGCCGAGCTGCGAGAAAGGGTGGTGCATTCGATTCAACTCCTGCCTTGCCCGGGTGGGCAAATGCCGGCCGGGCAAACGCCGGCCGACAAACGATTTGGGTCGAGATCCGTCTAATTCGACCCAGTGGAGGAACCGAAGAAGTCAAACCTCACGGGACAACGGCGTTGTCCGTAACGGCCACGGTATCAGCGCCGCGCCTTCCTTCGTCAGATCTCGCTTGACGCCGCCCAGAGGTTGAGCGCGCTCTCGGTCGCGTAGCGGTCGATCTCCGCGAGCTCGTCATCCGAGAAGTCGAGCCGTTCCAGCGCGCGCACGTTGTCCTCGAGCTGCTCGACGCTCGAAGCGCCGATCAGCGCCGACGTCACGCGCTCGTCACGGAGAACCCACGCGAGCGCCATCTGCGCGAGCGTCTGGCCGCGGCCCGCGGCGATCCTGTTCAGCGCGTGGATCTTCGCGAGCGCGTCCTCCGTGAGCAGATCGGGAGAGAGCGAGCTCGGCCAGCTCGCGCGCGAGCCCTCCGGGACTCCATTCAGGTACTTGTCCGTGAGCATTCCCTGCGCGAGCGGAGAGAAGACGATGCAGCCGATCCCGAGCTCGCCGAGCGCGTCCAGAAGGTCGGGCTCGATCCAGCGGTTGAGCATCGAGTACGACGGCTGATGGATGACGAAGGGTGTCCGCAGCTCGCGCAGGATCGCGTACGCCTCGCGGGTCGTCTCCGCCGAGTACGAGGAGACTCCCACGTAGAGCGCCTTGCCTGTGCGCACCGCGGAGTCGAGCGCGCCCATCGTCTCTTCTAGCGGCGTCTCGGGATCGAAGCGGTGCGAGTAGAAGATGTCCACGTAGTCCAGGCCCATTCGCTCGAGGCTCTGATCGAGGCTCGCGAGCAGATATTTGCGTGAGCCCCACTCCCCGTATGGGCCTGGCCACATGTCGTAGCCGGCCTTCGTCGAGATCACGAGCTCGTCGCGATACGCGCGCAGATCCTGGCGGAAGACCGCGCCGAAGTTCTCCTCGGCCGAGCCGTACGGCGGCCCGTAGTTGTTGGCGAGATCGAAGTGGGTTATGCCGAGATCGAATGCGCGGCGGACGATCGCGCGGCTCGTCTCGAGCGGTCGGTCGTAGCCGAAGTTCCACCACAAGCCGAGCGAGATCGCCGGCAGTTGGAGGCCGCTGCGACCAGAGCGCCGATAGACCATCCGGTCATAACGCTCGGGCGCCGGGACGTACGACACGCTGCCGAGCCTACCTTCGCCTCGAGCTAGGGACGGCTAGGTAAGGCCGGCTTCGGCCAGCGGCCGCCGGCCCCACGCGAAGCGCGTCTCGTACCAGCCCGTCATCGGCGTCAGCGTCGTGCCGCGGTCCGACGAGTGCACCATCCAACCGTTCCCGACGTAGATGCCCATGTGACCGACCTCCACGGGTTTCGAGGCTCTCCCGCGTGAGCCGAAGAAGACGAGATCGCCCGGCTCGAGGCTGTCGCGTGGGATGCGGGCGGCGCGAGCTACCTCGCCGCTCATGTCGTAGGTCGTCCTCCCCTTGAGAACAGCAGGGAGCGCCTCCGCGCCCGGGAACAGCTCGAGCTTGTACACCCGCCAGACGAAGCCGGAGCAGTCGAAGCCGCCCGGCTGCTGACGCCCAAGTAGCAACTGCGGGCGCTCGGATGTGCCGGCCCACACATACGGCGAGCCTACGAGCCGGAGAGCCCGTGCGAGGACGGCTTGCTGCCATTGGTCGAGCTCCGTGAACGTGAACGTCTCGAGCGAGAGCCGCACCGCTTCCAACTCGAGGTCAGAGATTGTGAGAACGCGTGCGATCGAGTACGCGGCCTCGGCTCGCGTCGCGGGCTGGGCAAGCTGAAGCTCGAGTTGCTCGTCTGCCTTCAGGTGGTTGAGGCGCAGGCCGAGCATGCGCGCGACGGTCTCCGTCCCGAGCCACTGTCTCGGCGTAAGTCCGGCGCCAAGCGCAGCAAGCCTGATCTCGCGCGCATGCGGCCGCAGGCCGATCGCAGTGACGAGCTGCGCGTCGAGCTCCCGCATCGACACCATCTGGTTGACGTCCGTCACAAAAGCAGTCGACATGCCGAGCGTCGACAGGACGATCGCAAGCTCACCGGCGGTGAGCGGATCGTCGGGACGGAACTCGGCCACGCTCGGCGCCATCAGGCCCGCATCGACGACCGCCTTGATCTGCGGAGTCGCCCAGGAGCGCGTCGCGGCGCTCGACGCCGAGACGCCGGCGGCGAAGAACGCGACAAGCAGGCAGGAGAGAACGACGATTCGGCGCACTTCGTCGAGTATCGGCCGAACGTCCGCGTGCCGAAAGCTCTCTTAAGAGAACCCGAACACGGTTCGCCCTACAGTTGACACGTGAAGTCGCTCTGGCTCACCGTCGCGACAGTCCTCGCACTTGCCGCTGCCGGCTGCGGCGGCAGCACCGATAGCGCCACGGAGATGCCGGATCGACCCGCGCCCAAGATCGAGGGAGTAACGATCGAGGGCGATCCGCTCTCGCTCGCGGAACTGCGGGGCCGACCTGTGTTCGTGAACGTCTGGTCGTCCTGGTGACTGACGTGTCAGAGCGAGGCGGTCGCCTACGCAGAGTTCCAGCGGGAGCATCCAGAGTTCGCGTTCCTCGGTCTCAACGTCGCAGACACGCCTGACGAGGCACAGACGTTCGTCGAGCGCTACGGGTGGACCTGGCCGTCCATCCAGGATCGCGCGCGTGTGCGGGCGCGGAGGCTCGGGGC
>JACCVK010000296.1 GCA_013698195.1 Actinomycetota bacterium
GGAGATGCGATGGTCATTGGGCGCGCCTCGATCGAGGAGCAACCCTGCCGGCTCGCCGTCATGGACTTCGCGTTCATGGGCGGCTCGATGGGCAGCGTGGTCGGGGAGAAGTTCGTGCGCGCTTGCGAGAGCGCAACCGAGGCCGGAGTGCCGCTGGTGTCCGTCTCGGCCTCTGGCGGCGCGCGCATGCAGGAGGGAATCCTCGCGCTCATGCAGCTCCCCAAGACCGTCTGCGCGATCGAGGAGCTGCACGAGGCGCCCGGGGCGCTCTTCTCCGTGCTCACGCATCCAACCACCGGGGGCGTCCTCGCGAGCTTCGCGAGCCTCGGTGACATCGTGCTGGCAGAGCCTGGGGCGCTCATGTCGTTCGCCGGGCCTCGCGTGGTCGCGCAGACGACCCGGGAGAAGCTTCCGGACGACTTTGGCCTGGCCGAGTCGAACTACCGCTACGGCCACCTCGACGCGATCGTGCCTCGAGGCGAGCTGCGCACGTCCCTCGGGCGACTCCTGCGCCTCTTCGCCGCCCACTAGCGATGCCGAGCGAGGCAGAGATCCGTCTACGCGAGCGCCTTAGTACGCTCGCGGGCATGAAGCTCCTCCGGGGGACGAAGCTCAGCGGCGAGCTCGAGCGGCTCCAGGATCAACTCGAGCGCCTTCAGGAGGAGCCGAGCGCAGAGGAGATCTGGCGCTCGGTAGAGCTCGCGCGCCACGCGGATCGCCCGTACACACTGGATTACGTCGAGCGGATCTTCGACGACTTTTTCGAGCTGCACGGCGACCGGGGGCGCGCCGACGACCGGGCGATCGTGACCGGCATCGGAAAGCTCGACGACCGCACCGTGGTGCTCATCGGTCACCAGAAGGGACGCGACCTCAAGGAGCGGACGAACCGCAACTTCGGCATGGCGTTTCCGGAGGGCTATCGCAAGGCGATCCGGGCGATGAGCCTTGCCGATCGCCACGGCTTTCCGCTCGTCACGATGGTGGACACGCCCGGTGCATATCCGGGAGTGGCTGCCGAGCAGCATGGCCAGGGCGGCGCAATCGCGCGCTCGCAGGCGGCCATGGTGCGCCTGTCCGTCCCTACGGTGAGCTGCGTCATCGGGGAGGGCGGCTCGGGCGGCGCCGTGGCGATCGCCGTGGCCGATCGCGTGCTCATGCAGGAGAACGCGATCTACTCGGTGATCTCGCCGGAAGGCTGCGCGGCGATCCTTTGGCGAGACGCCGGACAGGCGCGTAAAGCGGCCGCGGCGTTCAAGCCCGATGCGCCGCACTGCCTCGAGCTCGGCGTGATCGACGCGATCGTCCCGGAACCGGAGGGTGGAGCGCACGAGGATCACGATGCAGCCGCAGCGCTGCTCGCAGCGGCGATCAGCGGCGCCCTGACGGAGATCGAGGGGCTCGAGCCCGACGAACGCAGGCGCGAGCGGCGCGCGAAGTACCGCCGAATGGGTGTGCTCGCGCTCGCCGCCGAAACCTTGTGACTGATCGTCACAATCTACGGCGCTCGCCAAGCTATCCACAGGTTCCACAGGCTTATCCCCCGAACCAAAAGTGCCTCTGAGCAGGGAAAGCGTCAAATCTGAGTCGATTGCGTGAAGAAAGGGTTGCGTTGGGGGGTGACAATTTGCAGGGGAGCCTCGAGGAGTACCGGCGCAAAAGGCGCCGCGGTAAGACGCCCGAGCCATTCGGCTCAAAACGCCGTAAAGGCGCCGCGCCGCGCTTCGTGATCCAGCGCCACGACGCCCGGCGCCTGCACTACGACTTCCGGCTCGAGCGGAACGGCGCGCTCGCGAGCTGGGCGGTTCCGAAGGGCGTTCCGCTCAAGCGCGGAGAACGGCGGCTCGCGGTGCACGTCGAGGATCATCCGCTCGAGTACGGTGACTTCGAAGGCGAGATTCCGGCTGGTCAGTACGGCGCAGGCACCGTCGAGATCTGGGATCGTGGAACGTACGAGCTCCTCGAGGAGAAACGAAACGGGGGGTTGACGGTACGCCTCGCCGGGGGGCGTCTCGAAGGGGTCTGGACGCTCGTCCCCGCCCGGCTCGACGGCGATCCGAAGAACTGGTTGCTCCTGCGCAAGGACGGTCCTGCGACAGGCAGCGGCGGCTACGCGCCGATGCTCGCGACGTCGCCGGAGGCGCTGCCTGAGGGTGATGAATGGATCTACGAGCCCAAGTGGGACGGTTACCGGGCAATCGTGACCATCGCCGGTGGCCAGGCAACCCTTACGAGCCGAAACGGCAACGACCTCACCGAGCGCTTCCGGGGCGCGGCACGCGCAGCCGAGCACGGCATCCGCTCGGCGGATGCTGTCGTCGACGGCGAGATCGCGGCGCTCGATGTCAACGGCCGCTCGAGCTTCTCGCTGCTTCAGCAAGGAGGCGGCACGCTCGCGCTCGTGCTCTTCGACGTGCTGGAGGTGGACGGAGAATCGTTGATCGACCGGCCTCTGCTCGAGCGCCGCCGCCGGCTCGAGGCGCTCGTCGATGCTTCGAAAGGCGGCATCGTCGTCTCGCCGCAGTTCGACGAAGGGCGGTCCCTACTCCAAGCGGCGGAGCAGCACGGACTCGAAGGCGTCGTCGCGAAGAAGCTCGATTCCCGGTACGAGGTCGGTCGCCGCAGCCCGGACTGGCGCAAGGTGAAGGTGCGCGCGAGTCAGGAGGTCGTAGTCGTCGGCTACACGAAGGGTCAGGGAAGGCGGTCGGGCGTTTTCGGCTCGCTGGTGGTCGCCGTCCGCGAGGCCGGAGGGCTGCGCTGGGCGGGGAACGTCGGCACGGGCTTCTCAGACGACGAGATCGATCGCGTGCTCAGCCTCCTCCGGCCGCTCGCGCGTCAGACGACGCCGCTCGCCGAAGAGCCGAAGATGCCCCGCGTCCGCCGTGGCGATGTCGTGTGGGTCGAGCCACGGTTGGTCGCTCAAGTCCGGTTTGTCGAGTGGACGCACGACGGTCGCCTGCGCGCTCCCGTTTACCTCGGCCTGCGGGAGGACAAGACTCCCGAGGACGTGCGACGCGAGCCTGCACCGATCCCGGACGTGATTCGCAAGGGCAGGCGCGAGCTGCGGCTCTCGAACCTCGACAAGCCGTTCTGGCCCGAGGAAGGCATCACGAAGGGTGACCTGATTGCGTACTACCGCGATATCTCGCCTGTGCTCGTCCCGCACTTGCGCCAGCGACCGTTCACGATGAGGCGCTACCCGGACGGCTGGCAGGGGAAGCACTTCTTCCAGAAGCAGTCGCCGACTCACATGCCTGCGTGGATCAAGCGCTCGGCACAACCTGCATCCACACGCGAAGGCGAGAAGAAGATCATCGACTACGCGCTCGTGGACGACGAGCTCGCGCTGCTCTGGATGGTGAACATGGGCTGCATCGACATGCACGTGTGGTCGTCGCGTGTCGACAAGCCCGAGCGGCCGGACTGGGTCATGTTCGACCTCGACCCGTCGGAAGATGCGACCTTCGACGACGTTGTGTCCGTCGCGGGGCTGTTGAAGCAGACACTCGACCTGCTCGAGCTGGCGTCGTACCCGAAGACCTCCGGCTCGCGAGGCATCCACGTCCTCGTACCCGTTGCGCGCCGCCACACGCATGCCGACGCTCGCGAGTTCGCGTCCATCGTGGCCGGAGCGCTTGCGCGCGCGCATCCTGACCTCGTGACCACCGAGTGGGCGAAGAAGAAACGGCGCGGCGTGCTCGTAGACGCGAACCAAAATCGGCCCGGTGCGACGAACGCCTCGGTGTACTCGGTTCGGCCACGCGCAGGCGCACCGGTCTCCACGCCGCTCCGTTGGGAGGAAGTCGTGCTCGGCCTCGACCTGGCCTCCTTTACGACGGACGCGGTTCGCGATCGTGTCGCGCGGGTCGGCGATCTCTTCGCCTCCGTACTCGAAGGCGGTCAGTCACTCACGCAAGCGCTCAAGGCGCTTCGCTAGCGCCCGTGGCCGTTCAGGTGTCCGTCATCGGGAGCGGCGCGCAGTGGGAGGGCGCTGCCGAGGAGATCGGACGACTGCTCGCCGAACGCGGCTGCACCGTCGTCACCGGCGGACTTGGCGAGGTCATGTCCGCAGCGCTTCGAGGTGCGAAGGTCGCGGGAGGGACGACGATCGCAATCCTCCCCGGCGAGCGTCACGACCAGGCGAACGAGTGGGCCGACCACGTGGTGGTCACGGGAATCGGACACGGGCGCAACCTGGCGGTCGCCGCATCGGGGCAGGCTGTGATCGCAATCGGCGGTGCGTGGGGCACAACTGCGGAAATGGCGTTCGCGAAGGTGCTCGGCCGGCCGGTGGTCGCGCTCGCCGGAGCGCCTGCGCTCGACGGCGTCGAGGTCGCAGCCACGCCCGCGGACGCGGTTGAGCAAGCGCTCGCGGCAGTTCGCTAAGAGCACTTGCGACAGCGTGGTCGCGAGCGGGGCTCAACCCACCTCGGACAGCCGGCGCTGGAAGTAGCCGCGCTCGACCTCGCTCGAGGAGAGCGCGAGCGCCTGCCTGTACGCGTGCGCGGCCTCCTCACGCCGGTCGAGCCGCCGGAGCAGATCCGCACGCGCGGCGTGGAAGAGGTGGTACGCGCCCAGGGTGTCGAGCTGCTCGATGAGCAGAAGGCCCTTTTCCACCCGGCCTGCGAGCGCGACCGCGACCGCGCGGTTGAGCAGCACGACGGGCGACGGGTCGAGTGCGGCAAGGTGGTCGTAGAGGACGACGATCTCCTCCCACGGACGATCCTCCGCGTGCGCGCCTGCGATCGCCGCTTGGAGCACATAGGGGCCTCGCCGGCGAAGCGATAGCGCACGGTCGAGGACTCGCAGGCCCTCGCCGATCCGTTCCGGACTCCAAAGCGCGCGATCCTGATCCTCGAGCAGGACGAGCTCACCGGCCGGGCTGACGCGCGCCAGGCGACGCGAGTCCTGGAAGAGCATGAGGGCGAGGAGGCCGAGCACCTCGGACTCGTCCGGCATCAAGACTGCGAGGAGCTTTCCGAGCCGGATCGCCTCGTCGCAGAGCTCGGCGCGGACGTAGTCGCGCCCAGCCGTCGCCGCGTAGCCCTCGTTGAAGACGAGGTAGAGCACGGCTAGGACAGCTCGCAGGCGCTCGGGGAGCAGATGGTCGGGTGGAACCCGGAACGGGATTCCCGCCGAACGGATCTTGCGCTTCGCCCGCACGAGCCGTTGGGCCATCGCCGGCTCGGTCACGAGGAAGGCGCGCGCGATCTCCGGGGTCGTCAGCCCGCCCACCTCGCGTAGCGTGAGCGCAACCCGGCTCTCGGGAGCGAGCGCGGGATGGCAGCAGGTGAAGACGAGCGCGAGGCGCTCGTCCGGAATTGCGCTCACGTCGGCTTCCTCGCCGGGAAGCTCCTGGAGCCGAGCGAGGAGCTCGGCTTTCTGGCGAAACACGCGATCGCGACGGATCCGGTCGATCGCACGGTTCTTGGCCGTCGTGACGATCCACGCGCCGGGGTTTCGAGGCACGCCGTCGCGCGCCCAGCGCTCGAGTGCGGTCGCAAACGCATCCTGGACGGCGTCTTCGGCGAGCTCGAGGTCGCCGAGCGCCCGGGTGAGGATGCCGACGGCACTTCCCCACTCCTCGCGAAAGACCTGCTCGACGCCCGGCTGCACGTGATCCTAGGAAACGATCGGCCTGATTTCGATGGCACCCTCCCCCTCTGCCGCCGGGATGAGCCCGGCGAGCCGGATTGCTTCGTCGAGATCCGGCAGCTCGATCGTGAACAGCCCGCCGACGGCCTCCTTCGTCTCTGCGAACGGGCCGTCGGTGACGATCCGCTCGCCGTCGCGCACGCGCACGACCTTTGCTGTGTCCCGGCCGTCGAGCTCGTGCCCGACGACGTCCGGGTCGGCTTTCTCGAGCTCCTCGAAGAGCGCCCCCCAGCGCGGCATCTCCGCGGCGCGCAGCTTTGCCTGCTCCTCTGGGGGAAGAGTGGTCCACACCGTCTCGTCGTCGTAGATGAGGAGGGCGTACTTCATGCGGTTGCTCCTTCCTCGTCCGGATCCACGTGGACAGGGCGAACCTCGATCGCCCCGTGAGTTGCTCCCGGGATGCGAGCTGCCCAGTCGAGCGCGTCGTCCATC
>JACCVK010000367.1 GCA_013698195.1 Actinomycetota bacterium
GATTCTCATTGCGCTTCAGCTCGCGTATTTCTCGCAGCTCGGACTGGATGCGACCTTCTGGACGATCCTGCCCGCGTTCCTCGTTGGCGGTGCCGGGATGGCGCTGACGATGACGCCGAGCGCGGCCGCGGCGACGCGCAGCGTCTCCGTCGACAAGGCGGGGGTCGGGGCGGCGGTGCTGAACGCCTCCCGTCAGGTGGGCGGCTCGGTCGGAGTCGCAATCATGGGAGCGATCGTCGCTGCTGAGGCCGGCGGCGGGCGGACGCCGGAGGCGTTCGTTGCCGGCTTCGAGCGCGCGCTCCTCGTTGCTGCGGCCGTTGCTGCGATCGGCGCGGTCGTCGCATTCGGTCTAGTGCGTCCGCACGAGACTGCGGGACAGGCCACCGGGCACGGCGCCACGGAGCCCGTGGCATGAGCTCGTCGACCGGAACGCGCCTGCCCGCGCCGGAACGCCGGATCGCGATCGTCGAAGCCGCGCTACGCGTCTTCTCTACCGGCAGCTACGCCGGGGCCACGACCGCGGACATTGCTCGCGAGGCAGGCGTCTCCGAGCCGATCCTGTACCGGCACTTCGCGTCCAAACGCGACCTGTACGTCGCCAGCCTCGACGAGGCGTGGCGCCGGATCCGCGAGCGAATCGAGGCGGAGATCGAGGCACGCGGAGCCGCGGAAGGCTGGACCTCGATAGGGCCCGCGACCATGCGCGAGATGAAGGTGCTGCTCCCGAGCCTCTGGATGCAAGCGATCACCGAAGCGGGCGAGGATGCGGAGATCCGTCGTTTCGTCTCCGGCCACATGCGCGAGGTACACGACTTCTTCGCGAGCGTCCTGCGCCAGGTCCAGGCAGAAGGCGGCGTCCGTCCCGACCGAGATCCCGACGCGGAAGCGTGGATCTTCGTCGCCGGCAGTCTCCTCGTCTCGATCGCCGACCGTCTCGGCGGCCTACTGGGCGCCGAGGACTTCGCCAAGATCAAGACCGAGCGCCTCCGCTGGCTAACCGGCCAGCCGTAAGAGCAACCACACGAAAGCGTGGGCGCGCGTCCGAGGCCGAAGGGCGATTTATTCGCCCGTAGGCCCGTCCTGACTGCGCCGAGACGGGGGACGGAAGAAGGGGGAGGTGGGGGAAACATGGTGTCCCCCACCATGAAAACGCCCCCGGCTGCGGCTCCGGGGGCGCTTTCCATTCGAGGCTACCCCTTCCCGGGGCGACGAATCGGAGAAATCGTGACTCTGCGGCCCAGTCACGTTCTGCCGTATCCGCTCGCCGTTCCGGCGGTGGTGCCCTCGCATCCATCTGGCGTCCGATCGATGCGGTTGTGGGGCTGACTATAGGAGCCGTGCCCAATAAAGTCAAGTAGCTCGGTCAAGTGATTTCGGGTACTGTCCCTTGACTGGCGTCCCCGGTAGACAAAGCGCCAATACCTCCGGCGGATACCCCGGCCGGGGGAGCCCGGGAAGCCCGTTAGCACGTTGACTCCGATGGGCATGGAAGACCGCTCGACAGCCGCCGAAACACCCGCCTCCGACGCTCAGCCGGATTCGCAAGAGGACGCTCTCACGGCGCCCCTCGCTTCCGCGAGCGTGCCGGGTACGAGCGTGCGCCTCGGCGAGCGGGTTCGTTCGCTTCGTGTCGCCGCTGGCTTGACGCAGACGGAGCTCGCAGGCGGCAAGTTCTCGAAGGAGTACATCAGCCAGATCGAGCGCGGCAAGACGCGTCCGACCGAAGCGACGATCGCCTGGCTCGCCGAGCGGCTCAGCGTCGATCCTGCATTCCTCGCGGTGGGTGTGTCCACTGAGGAGCGGACGAAGGTCGAGACGCTTCTCGCTCGCGCCGAGGCGCTCTCCGAGGCTCACGAGTATACCTCCGCGATCGACGAGTTTCGCGCAGCGCGAGCCGCCGTGGAGGGGACCTGGGCGCCCGCTCTCGAGGTTCGCGCCCTCTCGGGTGAAGCATGGGCGCTCCAGCAGCACGGCGAGGCTCGGGACGCGATCCTTCTCGTGCTCAAAGCGCGCGAGATTGCCGAAGGATCAGACTTCTCCGACGTCGATCGGGCGGAGCTGCTCTTCCGCCTTGGCGTCTGCCGCTACAAGATCTCGAGCGTCGGGACCGCGTTGGCGCTCTTGAACGAAGCGCTGACCCTCGCCGAGAAGTCGGGACTGCCTTGCGATCTCCTGCGCGCCGACATCCTCGGCTGGCGCTCGCGCTGCCACCGCGTCCAGCGTGATTACGTCGCAGCGAGCGAGGACGTCGAACGGGCGCTCGAGCTCGCCCAGGATCTCGGCGACCGGCGGGCCATCGCGAACACGTATTTCCAGGCCTCGCTCGTCGCGCAGCGCCAGGGTCACTGGATCCTCTCACGGAACTACGCGCAGCGCGCGCGAGAGCTCTACGCCCAGCTCAACGACGAGCTGAACGTCGGTCGGCTCCTCCTCAATCTGGGCGGCTTGACGTTGCTGCTCGGCGACGAGGAGCAGGCCGTCGAGCACCTGAAAGCCTCCTTCGCCAAAGCGCTCGAGACCGACGCACGGGCCGACGCCGCTCAAGCTCTCGAGGGACTTGCGGTGGTCCATCTGCGCAACCACGAGTGGGACGAGGCGGACGCGAAGGCACGCCAGGCGCTCGAGCTGTTGCAAGGTCGTGAGGACTTCCTACACGAGGTCTGCCCTTCGCAGCTCGTGCTTGGCCGAGCGCTCATGGAGCGCGGGCGCTACGACGAGGCAGAGGAGAGCTTCCGCGCGGCCGATGCAGCGGCCGAGCAGCTCGCCTCGCTGAGCCACCGAACCGAGGTGTGGGTCGCGCTAGGGG
>JACCVK010000024.1 GCA_013698195.1 Actinomycetota bacterium
GGCGAGCGCGCGCGCGAGCGCCACGCGCTGCTGCTCGCCCCCGGAGAGCGTTGCGATCGAGCGGTGCTCAAATCCGGAAAGACCTACGAGGTGCAAGAGGTCGTTCACGCGGCGAGCCGCGTCCCGGGGTGCGTCCCCGCGCATGCGCAGCCCGAACGCGATGTTGCCCTGGACATCCCGGTGGTCGAAGAGCGCGTGATCCTGGAAGACCATCCCGATCCCGCGGCGATGCGGAGGCACGGTGGCGAGGTCGCGGCCGTCGAGGACGACGCGCCCTCGATCGGGGCGCTGGAGTCCGGCAATCACGCGCAACAGGGTGCTCTTGCCAGAGCCGCTCGGCCCGAGAACGCCGACCACCTCACCCTCGGCGACCTCGAGCGAGACGGTGTCGAGCGCAGTCTTCTCTCCGAAGCGCACGGAGACGTCCTCGACCTCCAGCATCAGATCCACCCGAGCGGCCGGCGACCGGCGCGCTCGACGACGAGAACGGAGATCGCAGTGACGACCATGAGGATCGTGGCGAGCGCATACGCCTGCGCGAGGTTCAGCTCGCCCGGGCGTCCGAGAAAGCGGAAGATCGCGACCGGGAGCGTGGGGCTATCCGGGCGAGCGAGGAACACGGTCGCTCCGAACTCGCCGAGAGAGATGGCGAATGCGAATCCGGCTGCGACCGTGAGCGCGCGAGCGCCGATGCGCAGGTCGATCTCACGACGCACTCGCGCTGGGGAGGCTCCGAGCAATGCGGCGGCTTCGCGTTGCCGCGGGTCGATCGCCCGCAGCGTCGGCACGACGATTCGCACGACGAAGGGAATCGCCACGAGCGCCTGGACGACCGGGACGATCCAAGGCGCCGAACGAAAGTCGAGCCAGCCTTCGTCGAATGCGATTACGAACCCGAACCCCAGCATCACGGCCGACGCGCCGAGCGGCAGCATCAGCAGGCCGTCGAGCAGCCCCGCGGCGGAACGAGCAGTCTTTTCGCCTCCGCCCTCCGCCACGGCCAGCGCGGCGAGCCCACCGACCACCACCGCGATCGCGGTCGCGGCGGCTGCGTACACCAGGGAGTTGACAATCGCGTACCACGGCTCTACGAGCAGCGAGGCCGTCGAGTCCGTCAGCGCCCGATACGCCTCGAAGCTGTGCCCATCGCCGGCGGCGAGCGAGCGCTCCACCACTGCGGCGAGCGGGATGCCGAGCAGAAGCCCGAGCGAGCCGAGGCTCGTGGCAACCACGGCCTTCTCCTTCTTCGTCCGAGGCGGCCTGAGGACGTCCCGCTCGCGTCTACCTGCGCTACGAGTGGCCAGTCGTCGCTCCAGCCGAAGCGCGACCGCGACGGTCAACCCCACGGCGAGAAGCTGGACGATCGAGAGCACCGCTGCCGCGTGCAGGTCGAACGCGCGCACGGCCTGCGAGTAGATCTCCACCTCGAGCGTCGCGTACGCCGGTCCACCGAGGATAAGAACGACACCGAACGACGTGAACGAGAACAGGAAGACGATCGCGGCCGCCGCCGTCAGCGAGGGCGCGAGCAGTGGAAGCGTCACCTCCCGCAGCCGGCGCGAGGGACCTGCGCCGAGCGTCGCGGCCGCTTCCGAGACGCGTGGATCGAGGCCTGCCCAGAAGGTCCCCACGATCCGCACCACGACCGCCACGTTGAAAAACACGTGCGCGACGAGGATCGCCCATGGGCCACGCTCGAGCCGGTCGGGGAGGACGGCGAGCAGGGCAAGCGCGACGACGACGGTCGGCAGCACGAACGGAACGACGAGGAGCGCGCGGGCGACACTCCGCCCTCGGAACTCGTAGCGGCCGAGGACATACGACGCAGGGAGTGCCACGACGATCGTGAGAACAGTCGAGAGCGCCGCCTGCCAGGCTGTGAACCAGAGCACGTCGCGTGTCATGGGGTCGGCGAGCACGTCGAGCGTCGACTGTCCGCCCGACGAGCGCAGCCCCCGCTCCACGATCGCGGCGAGTGGAAAGACAAAGAAGGCCGCGACGAACACAAGCGGTAGTCCGTACGCGAGCAGCGACCAGCTTCGCTCGCTCAGCGCAGGACGATGCGAGTCCACTCGTCCACCCATCGCTCGCGGTTCGCCTCGATCATCTCTGGAGGCAGCTCGAGCGGATCTCGCGGCACCACCGCGTGTTTCGAGAACACCTCCGGCAGCACGGCGCTGGCGTTAACCGGGAACACGAACATCGAGAGCGGAACGTCCTCCTGAAAGCGCCTCGACAGAAGGAAGTCCACGAGCTCGCGCGCACCGCTCTCGTTCCGCGCGCCGCGGAGGATGCCGGCGAACTCGATCTGGAGGAAACAGCTCGTCTCGACGACGCCGGTCGGCGCCTCGAGCGGTTGCGGGTCGCCGAAGATCACCTCGGCCGGCGGGCTCGATGCGTACGAGACGACGAGCGGGCGGTCGCCCTTCCCCGCGGAGCCGGAGAAGCGGATGTTGTACGCCTCTTCCCATCCGTCCACGACGAGGACGCCGTTCTCGCGGAGCGCGCGCCAGTAGCGCTCCCAGGCGTCGCCCTCGCCGAAGCGCGCGAGAGTGGCGAGCATGAACGCGAGGCCGGGTGTCGACGTCGCCGGGTTCTCGACGACCAGAAGGTTTTCGTAGTCCGGCCGCACGAGTGCCTCCAGCGAGGTCGGGGGGTCGATGTCGCGCTCGGCGAACCACGCCTTGTCGTAGTTCAAGCACACCTCTCCATGATCGATCGGCGTCACTCGGTGCTCGGAGTCGAGGAGGTACCGCGGGTCCACCGTCTCGAGGGCGCGAGGCTCGTAGCTCTCGAAGAGCTCGCCGTCGAGGGCTCGTGAGAGCAGGTTGTTGTCGACTCCGAAAAGGACGTCTCCTTGCGGATTGCCTGCGGTGAGAAGCGCCTTCGTCACTGCCTCACCCGCGTCGCCGGACTGGAGGATGCGAAGTGTGAGGCCGCTCTCGCGCTCGAAATCTGACTTCACCTCGTCGGACACGACGAAGGAGTCGTGTGTGACGAGCACGACTTCGGACGGCGAGCTGCCGCCTCCGCAGCCGGTGCCGGCGAAGGCGAACGCGGCTGCCAGCACCGCGAGCGCTCTCTGGCTCGAGACCACTAGGAGTCCGTCTCTCGTCCGGGTTGAATCGCGAGCAGCACGCCGCGCTCCACGCGCACCCGCGCCGTCTCGGCGGTGAACACGTTCGACACGCCTCGGGTCGAGCCAGTTTCGAGCGTCTCGCCCGAGAGCGGGTACTCGAGCCCTTCCGTCGACACGCCCTCCGCACGCCCGTGGAGCGCGACAAGCGAGACGAGCTCGCCGGGCTCACCCGCGAGCGTTCGCTCACCGCGAATGACGCAAAGCCGTGCGGCGCCGAACACGCCGTCGACCGCCGCCGCTTCGTACTTCGGCGACGCGAGGAGGAGAAGAGCGGCGAGCAGATGATCGAGTCGCCCGCCGTCGTCCGCAAGGACGTGAATTCGCGCCGGCCCGAGCTCGAGCGCGACGTCGAGCGCGAGCTCGAGATCGGTCGCGTTCTTTGCCTCCGGATAGCGCACGACTCGAACTCCGGTCGAGACCGCGGCGTCGAGGGCTGCTTGCGACGCCGAGTCGAAGTCTCCGACGGCCACGTTCGGCTCGAGCCCGAGCGTGCGCGCATTCTCGAGCCCGCCGTCCGCGGCAATGACCGGGGCACCGCTCGGAAGGCCGCGCACCAGCTCGCGCGGAGGAGGCTCTCCGCCGGCGACCACGATCACGATCTCGTCCGTCATGCGCTGCCTCCGCTGGTATTACCCAGATCAGGTTCGCGGGTCGGCGGCGCGCGTCGTCCGCCCTCTCAGCCCGGTTGCCCCGAGCTCCCCTTACGCTGCGGCTTTATCGTAACGACTGACGCATTCGTTGCCGAGCTCGCGTCCGCACGGATCGGAAGGACGTTCAACCAGTACCGCCACGCTCGGCTGCGCCGAGAGCGGTTGGCCGCCTATCTCGAGGCACGGGCTCGCAGCGATGTCCTGCTCGTCGGCGAGGCGCCCGGCTATCGAGGAGCGCGGATCTCGGGAATCCCGTTCATGTCTGAGCGGCAGGTCACCGGCGTCGGGCCTGCCGAGGCGACAGCCACCATCGTGCGCCGGGTCCTCCACGAGCTCGGGCTCGAGGAGCGGGTGCTCTGCTGGAACGTCGTGCCCACGCATCCCGGAACGCGGACCTCGAACCGGCGCCCGTCTGCGGCCGAGATCGAAGCCGGGGCGCCGTTCCTCGAAGTGCTCGCGCGCGGACGGCGAACGATCGCGGTCGGCCGGCTTGCGGAAGCACGGCTCGGAGCTCCTGCAGTACGTCATCCCGCCCGCGGCGGCGCCGAGGCATTCCGGAACGGCCTGATTGAATGGCTCGGTGGTCGCAACAGCAGCGCAGATCCGGCGTAACACGGTCCTCCTCGGGCTCTGTTTGCTCGTCCTTTCAGGAGTCCTGCAGCTCGCTGTAGCGGTCGCGACGATCACGCTCGTCCTCGTCACCGGGATCGAGTCGATCCTCGGGCTCGGACCCGCCATATTCCTCGTCGCCGGGGCGCTCGCCGCGCTCCCCGCTGGAAGGCTGATGGATCGCATCGGTCGCGTTCCCGTCATTGCCGGCGCGTTCTCGATCGGCGCTCTCGGCTGCTGCTTGACCGCGCTCGGGTGCGCTACCTCGAGCTCACTCCTTGTGGTCCTGGGCTTCATCGGAGTCGGCGCCATGAACGGAGGAGTGCTCCTCGCCCGCACCGCTGCTGCGGACATGGTTGCGCCCGAGCGCAGGGCACGCGCGATCTCCTACGTGCTTTTCGGAGCATTGTTCGGCGCCGCACTCGGTCCGCTCGTCTTCCGTCCGCTCTTTGCCGGCAAGGACCTCGAGCTCGACACGCTCGTCGTGCCCTGGTTCGCCGCTGCCGGGATCGCAGTCGTGGGGGTCGGGATCGCGCTCTGCATCCGGCCGGATCCGCGGACGATCGCACTCCAACTTGCCGCGGCCGGCGGCCTCGGGAGCGCGCCGCAAGGAGCACCGGCTGCTCCGCTCCGCGAGATCCTCGGCCGGCCGGGGGTGCCGACCGCGATCGTTGGCGCCTTCGCCAGCTTCGCGGTCATGGTCGGGGTGATGAACCTCACCGGCTACATCGTCGTCGGCCACAACCACGAGCAGGCGGACGTCTTCACCGTGATCAGTCTGCACATCGTGGGCATGTACGCCCTCGTGCTGGTGATCGGGCAGTTCATCGACCGAGTCGGCCGTCGTCAGGCGCTGGTCGGCGGGCTCGCGATCATGGCTGTCTCGACCGTAATCCTCGCCTGGGCGGAGTCGATTGCGGGAACCTCGCTCTCGCTCTTCCTGCTCGGCCTCGGGTGGAACGTGTCCTACGTCGCCGCGACGGCAGAGCTTGTCACACATGCGACGCCGGTCGAGCGTGGGCGGCTGGTGGGCGCCACGGATCTCGTCGCCGGGTTGCTCGGCGCCACGCTTGCACTCCTCGGCGGCGCCGCGTACACGGAGTGGGGCGTGGCTGCCGTGGCCATCGGCGCGACGGCCGCGGTCGTCGCGCCGGCGCTCGTGATTCTTCTCGCACGGAGGCCGGCCGCCCCCGCGTTCGAGGGTGCTCGCTAAGGCTCCCGCAAGCGCGTTTGCGCTACAATCCGCCGCCGGCGAGCCGCCGGTTCGCCTCTCTTTCAGATGAAGACGTATACGGCCAAGCCGGGTGAGATCGAGCGCCAATGGGTCCTCGTCGATGCCGAGGGACAGACGCTCGGTCGGCTCGCGACCCGTATCGCGGACACGCTTCGCGGCAAGGGCAAGCCGCAGTACACACC
>JACCVK010000050.1 GCA_013698195.1 Actinomycetota bacterium
CCCCAGAGATGCGCATCCGCGTACGGGACCTCGTTGTCGAGTACAAGGACGCCCCCAGGGTCGAGATGCTCGTACAGGCGACGAAGGCCCTCCACGTCGTGCTCCCGGTGACCGCCAAGCCCGAAACCACCGCAGAAGACGATCGTCCTGTAACGACGCGGTAGGTCGAGCTCGTGTGTGGCCTGCGCGTAGAGGTTCGGCGGATGCAGGCCCTCCCGAGTGGCGCGCTCGCGGCACTCAGCCAGCATGTCCGGCGAGATGTCGCAGCCATCGACGTCGAGCCCGGCTCGTAAGTACGGCACGAGCAGGCGGCCCGTACCGCAGGCAACGTCAAGCGCAGGCTGGCCATCCTCGACGAAGCGCCGGAAGTACTCGATCTCGGGGCCGTCGACGTTGAACTCCGCCCACCAGCGTGCGACGAGACCGTAATGCCAGGTTTGCGGCTCGACTGCGCTCATGCCGAGGCGCCGGTGTAGTTGCGGAGCCCGTAGCGCCAGAACCAGCGCGTGAACGTGAAGAGCACGGCGGCGAATCCGACTGCCAGCACCAGCGTCTGCCAGTCGAGTCGCGACGTCACCGCCTCCGCGGGAACGGTCACGGCGAACGCGATCGGAACGAGGAACGTCACGCTGTAACGAAGCCAGCCCGGATAGATGCCGACCGGCCAACGCCCCGTCTGGAAGACGCCGTCGAAGAGCTCGACGACCGTCCACATGTTCACCACCCAGAACGACACGGTCGCGATCACGAGCCAGAAGCAGTAGATCATCACGCCTCCGAGTAGCAGGGCGCCGGCAAAGGCGAGCGCATCGAGCGCGCCGACGCCCGTCGAGATCTCGGACAGGCCGACGCCGAGCACGATCGACCCGGAGACGAGGTCGACCACCTGCCAGATTCGCACCTCGCGCACCGAGACGAGCACCTGAGCGTCCTCGGGCTTCGTCAGCGCGTAGTCGAGCTTGCCCTCGCGAACGTCGTCGATCAGCCGCGTCATGTTCGGCTGGATATACGTCTTGATCGCACCGCCCATGAGGATCTGGATGCCGAGGACGCACACGAGCTCCGGCTGCGACCAGCCGTTCAGCTCGTCCGTGTGCGAGTAGACGAGTGCGAGCACCACAAGGCCCACCGTGAGCGCGATCGCCGACTGGAAGAGCTGCACCACGAAGTTGACGCGGTACTGGAGCTCGTTCAGCACGCCGACCTTGAAGAAGAGCCAGGTCACGCGGAGCGCATTCATGCGTCAGCCTCCCACGGCCGAGTAGCGCTTGATCGCGCGCTTCCAAGCGAACCGGAAGATCGCAAGCCCGATGAGGATCCAGAGCACCTGGGCGAGAAGCCCGCGCGCGAGCTCCGCATTCGAGAGATCACCGACCAGGCTCTCGATCGGGAAGAAGAACGCATATTGGAAAGGCAGGAAGCGGGCGATGTTCTCGACCCAGTCCGGCATCAGCGGCAGCGGCACCAGCCGCCCGGAGAGCAGGAGCTCCGTGGTCATGTAGAGATCGAAGATCGCGGCGCCTCGCGTCGTCCAGAAGCAGAGCATCCCGAGGCTCTCCTGGAGCATCGTGCGGACGAGATAGGCGCCCCAGATCGCCACGGCGAAGACGGCGACCTCGAGCAACCGGGGATCCAGCGTCGGGTCGAACACGAGCGAGAGGCCTACCGCGAGCGGGATCCAGAACAGGATGACGACGAACTTCCAGCCCGCAAAGTACGCGATGTCCCAGTGGAGCGGGAGCACCGGGCGCAGGAGGTCCTTGTTCAGCTCGCCCTCGCGGATCCTGAACTCCCAGAAGGGCGCACCGAACACGATGTTCATGTTGCGAACGAGCGTCCAGACGATGTAGTACGCCGCGAAGTAGCCGGCCGTCAGACCCTGCACCGATCCACCCTGCTGTTCCGCGATCGTCGTCCACACGACGAGGTAGATGACCGGCTCGGCGACCATGCCGAGCATGTAGAAGTAGTTCGCGGCGCGGTACTGGAACTGCTCTTGGACCGCTATGCGCATCGTCGCGAGATAGAAGACCGCAAGCGATCGGAGGCGCCCGCTCTCGCGGAGCTTTGCCGGAAGCTCCGTTGCGACAGGCTGGGAGGTCATTCCTGGCGCTGCTCCGGCCGCTCCTGGGCGAACACGAGCTCGATGACGTCCTCGATCGGCGGGTCCTCGACGTTCAGGTCGAGCACTTCCTGCTCCGCGAGCAGGCGTGCGGTGACCCGAGCGGTCTCGACCTTCGGCACACGTATCGTCACGACGTCTCCGTCGCGCTGGGTGATCTCGCCGTACGCCGAGAGGTCTCTGACGCCGTCGGCGAGCGCGACCTCGATGGTCTTGTGCGCCGTGAACGTCCTCGCTAGCTCGGCTAGCCGGCCGTCGAAGAGGATGCTCCCGTGGTGGATCACGATGACCCGCTGGCAGAGCGCCTCGACGTCGGCCATGTAGTGACTCGTCAAGAGGACGGTCGCGCCGTAGCGCTGGTTGTAGTCGGCGACGAAGGAGCGGATCCGCTTCTGCATCGTCACGTCCAGCCCGATCGTCGGCGCGTCGAGGAAGAGCACCTGCGGCCGGTGCAGAAGCGAGCCGACGATCTCGACCTTCATCCGCTCCCCGAGGGAGAGCTGTCGGACAGGCTTCCTCACGAGATCGCCGACGTCGAGCAGCTCGATCAGCTCGTCGCGCGTCGGAGCGAAGTCCTCGCGCGGTATCCGATAGATCGCGCGGTTGAGCTCGTACGAGTCGAGCGCCGGAAGATCCCACTGGAGCTGGTTGCGGTTCCCCATGACGAGCGTGATCCGCCGGAGGAAGTCCCGCTCCCGCTTCGACGGTATGTGTCCGAGCACTCGGGCTTCTCCATCCGTCGGGTAGAGAAGCCCGGAGAGCATCTTGAGCGTCGTCGTCTTGCCGGCGCCGTTCGGCCCGAGGAAGCCCACGACCTCCCCCGAAGCGATGTCGAACGAGATCGCGTCGACCGCCTTCACCTCGCGCGTCCTGCGGCGGATCAGGCTCTTCACCGACTCCTTGAGACCAGGCTCCCGCTCGGCAACGTCGAATGTCTTGCGGAGCTCGGCGACCCGAACGGCATGCTCCATCAGCCGGACCTCTTGAGCTTTCCGTGCCGCTTCGCGTACTGCTCGCCGCGACCGAAGACCCAGAGCCCAAGCGGGATGGAGACCACCCCAATAAGCATCAGCGGCCAGAGCTCGTCCCACATGGCCGTCATGCCCTGGCCGTCGAGTATCGCCTCTCGGATTCCGTCCAGCGCATACGTCGCCGGCGAGATCGTCGCGATCCACTGCATCCACTGTGGAAGAACCTCGACGGGGTAGTAGACGCCGGACACCACCAGCAGCGTGCCCTGCGCGACGAAGCCGAGCTGCGTCCCCTTCTCCGGAGAGATGAGGGGCAGCACCGACATCATTATCCCGATTCCGATGAACGACACCGACGCGACGACGAGCACCACGAAGGCCGGCAAGTACTGCGCGTCCGGCATCGACAAGTCGAAGAAGAGAAACGCGCAGACCGCGAACAGGAAGATCGCCCGCAGCAGTCCGTAGATGATCGCGAACACTCCCTGCCCGGCGAGATGCATCGCTCGCGAGAGCGGCGCCATGAACGTGTACTCGATCGTTCCTTCCCAGCGCTCCCACGCGACCGTCTCCATGAGGAACTCGAACAGGATCCCGAGGTATGCCCAGACGACCGCCCCGATGAGCAGCGTGGTCATCGCCTGGTTCACATCGAGGGTGCCGCCTTCGGCTTCGATGCCCTTGGCGATGAAGACGATCGTGAGCGTGTTCGCGACCGTCCAGACGAACCAGGCGACGTCCCACCAGATGTAGCGCTTGGTGAGGTACGCGTTCCGCTCGACGACCCCGCCCGCGCCGACGAGCTCCGCCCGCATGGTTCCGAGCAGCGCTCTCATGCCAACACCTCCCGGTCCTCGTCTTCTGAGTCCTCCTCCGCCTCGAACGCGCGCCCGGTCGCCGAGAAGAACGCCTCCTCGAGAGTCTCGGATCCGAACCGGGTCTTCAGCTCGTCGGCTGGCTCGAGCGCGAGCAGCCGCCCGCGGTCGAGGATCCCGACGCGGTCGGCGAGCGCCTCGGC
>JACCVK010000080.1 GCA_013698195.1 Actinomycetota bacterium
GCACACGGGCCAAAGGTCACACCAGGCCGGGCAGCCGTCGCCTTTCGGATCGTGTCGCACGTCGCCCGCCCGAATCCGCTCGGCGTACTCGCCGGCACGCTCGCGTGCAGTCTCGACCTGCGCCCAGAACGCGTCGTCGTCCAGGTAGTCGTCTCTTGCGAACCCCGGCAAGTCCTCGCGTGCCGACGACCGGAGCATGCCTCGCGTCACACGCCGCCCCGCGAGGGCGCGGTACACGCCGCCGAGCGGCTCGACGCCGACGAGGTCGCGGAGGACGAGCACGTAGAGCGGGATCTGGAGCCGGAGCTCGCGGTCGATATCGCGCGCGGAGTGCGCGCCGGCCCCAGACTTGTAGTCCTGCACGATTCCGCGCGCGCTAAACGGATCGATGTCGATCCGGTCGATCTTCCCCGAGAGCGTGAGGCCGTCGCCGAGCGGGAGCCCGCGCTGAAGCTCCGGCGCTGCGCGCTCCGAGCCGAACGAAACCTCGAGGCGCCTCGGGTCGAAGACGACCTGCGACGCTGCTTCGTCCCGCACGAAGCCTTCGAGGTCGACGATGAGCGTCTGCCGCAGCTCGGCCGCCTGGAGGTCGGTCAGATCGAGCCTGACTCCAGACTCGAGCGCCGCGTCTAGGCAACGGCGAACGTGGGCGAGCGCTGCCTCGAGGTTCTCGGGCGTCACACGGTCTGCGCCGAGCTCCTTTGGAAGCTGCGCGTAGAAGCTCCGCAGAGCCGTGTGCACGACTTGGCCGCGGAGGATCGGGTCCGGTGCAGCGTCGATCCGCTTCGGGTCGAGGACGCGCTCCACCAGCCATGCGGACGAGCAGTCGGCGAAGCGCTCGAGCTCGGTCGCGGCGAAGGTGGTGCGCTCACCCAGCCAGCCGAGTACTCCGGGACTGTGGAGCTCCGTCTCGCGGTCGAAAGCCGAGAGGGCTCGGTCGAGCCGCCGCGTCCAACCGTTCGCGGACGCGAGCGCCGTCGCGCTCTCCGCATCGGCGACGCCCAGGCGGGCAACTGCGCGCAGTCGCTCGCGCTCGCTGGGCGCCGACTCGAGCGTCCAGGTGAGGCTCGAGAGCGGCCGCCGCTGAGTGGCGCGCGCGACGTCGCTCTCGTCGAAAAGCCCGCGGACGTCGTTCCAGAAAGGGCTCGGCTCCCGCGGCACGCCGTCATCGGTTGCCGCCTCGCGAGCGAGGACGAGTCTCTGTCGCGCGCGCGTACAGGCTGTGTAGAAGAGGTAGCGGTCGCGCGAAACGGAATCGGCGCGCTCGAGCCGGCCGCCCAGGTTCCGTCTCGCCTCGTCGTCGAGGAACGGGGACGGACGGTCGCGACGCGGAAAGCTCCCTTCTTCGAGCCCGAGCAGGATGACGACGTCGAACTCACGAGTTCGCGCCCGCCGGTAGTCGAGAACCGCGACGTAGCCGGCCTCCGCCGCGGCGACGGGACGCACCGTCGTCCGTTCGAGTGCGGCGACGACCGCGTCCCGCTCGAGCGGGTCGTCAGCTCGTCTGGCGAACGCGTCGAGGTCATCGAGCGTTCGGGCGGCCGCCTGGTATGCGCGAGCATCGGCGCGTGCGTCGTCCGTCGTCGGCGGTGCGTCGAGGCCCCAGGCACTCCGTGCCATCGCGCGGATGAGGTCGCGTACGGCGCTGGTCGGCTCCGCTGCTTCGTGCAACTGGTCGAGCGCGGGCAGCGGCGCTCCGCGCAGGCGCTCGGTTTCCTCGGCCACGCGCTCGGGCTCGGCGATGGCGCGGCCGCGGAGCCTGCCCTCCACGAAGTCCACCGAGCGGCGTTCGAGGCCCGAGAAGGGCGAGCGGAGGTAGCGGAAGAGGTCACCGCGGCGACCGCCGAGCCAGGCGAAACGGAGTAAGCCAAGGAGAGCGCGCCCGAACGCCGTCTCGCCCAAATGCGCCGGCTGCTCGATCGAAAACGGGATCCCGAGCGGGACGAACACGGTGTCGAGCGTGGCTCGCCAGCGATCGACGGAGTCGCAAACGATCCCGATTTGCTCGGCCGCGGCTCCGTGCCGGAGGAGCTCGAGCACTTCCGCGGCGACGAGCTCCGTCGTCCCGCGCGCGCCCGCACCTTCGAGGAAGCCAAGCGCCCCGTCGAGCTGGGTGACACGCTCGGGCGTGTCCGTGAACAGCTCTCGCTCGAGGTGAACAAGGGCCGGTGGCACGCCAAGTTGCGCGCGCGCGGACGAGGGTGAAAGCTCCTCGATTGCGCCGGCGGCAAGGCTTGCCAGGTCCTCGACGGTGCGTTCGAGGGAGTCGAACGCCGCCCGCCCGGGCTCGTACGGGATAGAGACGGTGACCTGGGCGCGCGCAGCTAGCGCCTCGAGCAGCGCCCACTCTGCGCCCGTGAGGTCTTCAAAGCCGTACGCAAAGACCGGCTCGCCCGCCCAAGCACCGAAGTCCGATGCGAGGCGATCGGCAGCCCGCCTCCGGAGTCCGTCGCGGTCCCAGGATTCGAGGCGGTCGAGCTCGTTCCGGTAGCCCTCGGCGAGCCGGCCGAGGTCTCCATCGAGACGGTCGGGGTCGACAAGCGCGGACTCGACCTCGCCGAGCGTCGCGAGCAGCGAGTCGGCGAAGCCGTCGGATCCCGCCGAGGCCGAAAGGCCGTTGAGGGTCGCGTTGGCGATGGCGCTGCGAATCGCGAGGGCGCGTTGCGTCTCCGACGCGATCGGCTTTCGGTTCGGATCGTCGCGGACGATGTGCTCGAAGAGGTCGTCGAAGGTCCCGATTCTCCCCGCGAGCAGAGCCGGACACCGGCGCAGAAGGTCGCGCTCGACCCGCTCGACGTCCAGGCGATTCGGGACAACGAGCCAGGGATCGTCACCGGCGCCACTCTCGAGCGCCCCGAGATACCGCTCGAGGAGCAGCGCGACCTTGCCGGCGTGAGCCGGCCCCACGACGAGCGAGAGCGCCATTTGTCCATGGTAGTCCTGGCCTCCGACGCTGCTTCGGACGCCGTCGCGCGACTCAGCGCAAAGAGCGGGAAACCGAGGTCATGCCCTCAGCCCAGCGCGACGTGACCCGTTACGCGATGGCTGACTTCGGCCGTCGACCGCGTCGCGCTACGGCCTGACCGGCCATCTTCTGAGAGCACGAGTCGCAGAGATCGGCTTGCTTTGCGCCACGGCGTGCGTCGTTGTACGTAATACGCATGACAGCGCCCTTGCCCTCTTCCACTTCGTTGGAGCAATCGTCACATACGAGGATCGTCTTCCGAGCCATACTCATTCCTCCTTGTTTTTGTTCGCCATCGGGACCGAAGACTAGAAAATACACACCACTAATACAAGCGAAATTGCACCGATGCTTTTCCGAGCAGGATGCCCGCAGTAGGATCACCTCATGAAGAGGATCGTCGTACTCGAGGGGGATCAGACCGGACAGGAGCTGCTCGAGGAGTCGCTGCGCGTGCTGTCGCCGGACGTGATCGGCTCGGAGCTCGAGTTTCCCCGTTACGACCTCTCCCTCGAGCACCGCAGGGCGACGAAGAACGCGGTCGTCCACGAAGCAGCGGCAGCGATCCGCGAGCACGGCTTCGGTCTGAAAGCCGCAACTACCACGCCCGAGGGCGCCGGAGACGTTGGCTCGCCGAACCGCATTCTCCGCGAGGAGATCGGCGGGAAGGTGATCGTCCGGACAGGACGCCGCATTCCGGGCGTCGTTCCACTCGGAGGCGTTCATGCTCCGATCTCCGTCGTGCGCATGGCTGTCGGCGACGCCTACGGCGCGAAGGAGTGGCGCGAGGGCGAGGGCGACGACGAGGTCGCATATCGCACGGAACGAATCGAGCGCGGCATCTGTCACGCGGTGGCGGAATTCGCGTTCCGACAAGCGGAGCGAATGGACGCGAAGGTCTTCGGCGGGCCGAAGTACACGGTGAGCCCGATCTACGAGGGGATGCTGAAGGAGGAGATGGATGCTGCAGCCGAACGCCACCGAGACGTGCGCTACGAGCCCCAGCTGATCGACGCCACGTTCGCCCTGCTGATCGCCTCGAGCGGCGAGCCGCTCGTGATTCCCGCGCTCAATCGCGACGGCGACATCCTGTCCGATCTCGTTCTCCCGCTATTCGGCTCGATCGCGGGCTCCGAATC
>JACCVK010000092.1 GCA_013698195.1 Actinomycetota bacterium
ACACAGCGGAGCGGGCGAAATTGGGTGACTCGGCCTCACCGGTTAGCGTCAAGTCCGACAGATCGAGCGCCTTGCAGTAGGAATCGACCTCGACTGAGCTCTTGGGCATACCGTTGAAACCCGGCGCGAGGTCGGACTTCTTTTAGAGCCCGTTCCGACCACGAGCGCCGTGGCCAGGAGGGCGACTAGGAATCCGCGCAACGCTCTGGTTCTAGGTACCGGTCGGCTCATAGGCGAGATTGGGTCGAAGCCAGCGCTCCGCGTCTCTCGTCGGCATTCCCTTTCTGCGTGCGTAGTCCTCGACCTGGTCACGTCCGAGCCGTCCGACCGAGAAGTAACGCGCCTGCGGGTGCCCGAAGTACATGCCGCTGACGCTCGGCGCCGGGATCATCGCGAAGGACTCCGTCAGGCCGACCCCCACGCGCTCCGCGTCGAGCAACCTGACCAGGGTCTCCTTCTCCGAATGATCCGGGCACGCCGGATAGCCGAACGCAGGCCGGATACCGCGAAAACGTTCTGCAATCAGGGCGTCGCCCGACAGCTCCTCGGTCGGTGCGTACCACTCGCGTCGCGCAACCTGATGCAGGCGTTCCGCATACGCTTCGGCCAGACGGTCGGCAAGCGCTCGAACCATGATCGACCGGTAGTCGTCGAGATCGGCGGCAAAGCGATCTGCGAGCGCTTCGCTGCCGAGTATCGCGACGGCGAACGCACCGACGTGGTCGATGAAACCGGTCTCGACCGGGGCCACGAAGTCGGCCAGGGAACGGTTGGGACGCGAGTCCTCGTGAGCTCCCTGCTGGCGGAGCATCGGGAACCGAACGCCCTCGCCGAGCACGACGTCGTCGGCCTCGGCGTTCGCCGGCCAGAACCCGTAGACGCCCCGGGCCGTGAGCAACTCTCCCGCCTCGATCTCGTCGAGAAGCCCGTTCGCGGCCTCGTACAGGTCGCGTGCCACCTCGCCCTTGGCGGGGTCGTCGAGGATCGCGGGAAAGCGGCCCTTGAGCTCCCACGCATGGAAGAAGAACGTCCAGTCGACGTACTGCCGCAGGGTTGCGATCTTTTCCTCCACGACACGGGAGCCGGTGAAGCTCGGCGTCGCCAGATCCTCGATGTGCCAGTCGATCGGCGTTCTGTTCTGCCGCGCCGCCGCGATCGGTAGAAGTGGCTTCTTGCCCTTCTCCGCATGGAGTAAGCGCAACCGCTCCTGGTCAATCCTGTTCTCCTTATCGAGCCGCAGGCGACGGTCACCGTCGAGCAGGTCGGAGAGGACGCCGATCACCCGGGACGCGTCCAGCACGTGGAGGGTCGGCTGTGTGTACTCGGGTGCGATCCTCACGGCCGTGTGCTGGCGTGAGGTGGTCGCGCCGCCGACCAGGAGCGGGAGCGCGAGGCCACGCCGCTCCATCTCCTTTGCCACGTGCACCATCTCGTCGAGCGAGGGGGTGATCAGCCCGGAGACGCCCACGATGTCGCACACCTCGTTCACCGCGGTGTCGAGGATCGTGTCTGCGGAGACCATGACCCCGAGGTCGATCACCTCGTAGCCGTTGCAGCCGAGAACGACGCCGACGATGTTCTTGCCGATGTCATGCACGTCGCCCTTGACCGTTGCAAGCACGATCCGGCCCGCCGCCTGCCGGGCTTCCTGCTCCGCCTCCATGAACGGCTCGAGGTAGCCGACCGCCCGTTTCATGGCGCGCGCGCTCTTGACGACCTGCGGGAGGAACATCTTCCCATCCCCGAAGAGGTCGCCGACGACCTTCATCCCGTCCATGAGCGGGCCCTCGATGACGTCGAGGGGCCGCGCCGCGCCGCGCCGCGCCTCCTCTGTGTCCTCCTCGATGAAGTCGACGATGCCGTGGACGAGCGCGTACGAGAGCCGTTCGCCCACAGGCGCCTCGCGCCAGGAGAGATCGAGCTCGCGGCGAGTCGCCCCGCCCGTCACGGAGCCTGCATGCTCGACGAGGTGCTCGGTGGCCTCCGGATCGCGGTCGAAGAGGACGTTCTCGACGCGCTCGAGCAGCGCCGGCCCGATGTCCTCGTACACGGCCAGCTGCCCTGCGTTGACGATGCCCATGTCGAGTCCGTTGCGAATCGCGTGGTACAGGAAGGCCGCATGCATCGCCTCGCGCACGGCGTCGTTCCCGCGGAATGCGAAGGAGAGGTTCGAGATGCCGCCCGAGACGAGCGCGCCGGGGCAGCGCTCCTTCAAGAGCGGAATCGCGTCGATGAAGGACTTCGCGAATGCGGCGTGCTCCTCGATCCCGGTCGCTACCGCGAGGACGTTCGGATCGAGGACGATGTCCTCGGGGCGGAAGCCCGCCTGCTCCGTGAGCAGGTCGTAGGCTCGGCCGAGGATCTCGACCTTCCGCCCGACCGACTCAGCTTGGCCCTGCTCGTCGAACGCCATCACGACGACGCCGGCGCCGTACCGGCGAATCGTCCGCGCCTGCTCGAGGAAGCTCTGCTCCCCCTCCTTCAGCGAGATCGAGTTCACCACGCCCTTGCCCTGCATGCACTTGAGACCAGCCTCCAGCGCCGAGAAGCGTGAGCTGTCGACCATGAGCGGGAGTCGTGCGGCTTCTGGCTCCGTCGCGACGAAGTTGAGAAACGTCGTCATGGCCTGCTCGGCGTCGAGGAGGTCGGCGTCCATGTTCACGTCGAGCAGGTTCGCTCCGCCGCGTACCTGCTCGATCGCGACGGCCACCGCACCCTGGAAGTCGTCGGCCTCGACGAGCCGGCGGAACTTCGCGGAGCCCGTCACGTTTGTTCGCTCCCCCACGATGACGAACCCGGTGTCCGGGTCGATGACGAACGGCTCGAGCCCCGAGAAGCGGGGCAGGCGCGACTGCTCCGGAACCCGACGCGGCGGCAAGCCTTCTACCGCCCGCGAGATCTCGCGAATGTGCTCCGGTGTCGTTCCACAGCAGCCGCCGACGATGTTTACGAGACCGTCTTCGGCGAACGCGCGCAGGAAGCGGCTCGTGTCACCGGGTTGCTCGTCGTGCAGGCCGAGCTCGTTCGGCAGGCCGGCGTTCGGATGACATGAGGTGAAGGTCGGCGCAACGTGTGCGAGGCCCTCGATGAAGGGGCGCATCTCGGTTGCGCCGAGCGAGCAGTTGACGCCGACGACGAGCGGCTCCGCGTGCTCGACCGAGATCCAGAACGCCTCCACCGTCTGACCCGAGAGGTTCCGTCCGGAGCGGTCGATCGCGGTAAAGCAGATCCATAGCGGGAGCTCAGGCGCAACCTCGTTGGCAGCGACGAGCGCGGCCTTCCCGTTCAGCGTGTCGAAGATCGTCTCGATCATGAGCAGGTCTGCGCCTCCGTCCCGAAGCGCTGCGATCTGCTCCGCATACGCTTCGCGTACCTCGTCGAAGGTCGCTGCCCGATAAGCCGGGTCGTCCACTTTCGGAGAGACCGAGAGCGAGACGTTGAGCGGGCCGACGGAGCCGGCGACGAACCGCGGCTTGTCTGGAGTTTTTGCCGTCCAGGCGTCGGCGGCCCTCCGCGCTAGACGCGCGCCCTCGAGGCTCATCTCGGCGGCCGCATCCTCGAGCGCGTAATCCGCCTGGCCGATCCGCGTCGCCGTGAAGGTGTTCGTCGTGGCAATGTCCGCGCCCGCGGCAAAGTAGTCGTCGTGGATCGCGGCGACCAGCTCCGGGCGGGTGAGGTTCAGGAGGTCGGGGTCGCCGCGGACATCGCGGCCGTGCGCCGCGAATCGCTCGCCCCGATATTCCTCTTCCGAGAGCCCCAGCTGGTGAATCAGGACGCCCCAGGACCCGTCGAGAACGAGAATCCGTTCGGCCAGAAGCTCTCTTAGATGCGCGCGCGTGTCCTTCACGAAAGCAACTCCCGCCTAAGAGGACGAGAGCCAGGAAGGCTCGCGGGCTCTTTAGGCGTTTGGTAACCCGGTCGCCAAGCTGCCGTTCAAAGCTCTCCGGGCGATGTCAGCCTAGCTGACGCGCCTGAGGACGGAGGCGGACCTAGCCGGTCGTGCGCCCGGAGACCAAGAGCTGGTTCTCCGCGTGCTGGATGCGCTGCTCGAGCTGCCACCTGTCACCCGTCGACTCACCTTGCTCCAGCTTCTCGAGCTCTGCCTTCGCGGTTTCGAGCTGCTCTCGCGCACGGGCGTCGTCGATCTCCTGCACATTCACCGCGTCATCCACGAGCGCGAGCGCGCGGTCGAGCTCGACCTTGAAGAACCCCGGCCCGGTCGCGAACTCGACGACCTCGTTCTGGGAGACGTGAATCCGCGTCGAACCGGCCTTCAGCGTGGCGACGAGCGGTGCGTGCCTGGCGAGGACGCCGATCTCTCCCGCCACTCCCGGCACGACGATCATCTGCGCCTCGCCGTCGAACACCGGCCCCTCGGGGGTCACGAGCGCGATGTCGAAGTTCGGATGCGTCTCGGCCATGGCGTCGAGCTACGCGGCGGCGGCTTCGGCCTGCTTGCCCTTTTCGACCGCGTCTTCGATCGTGCCGACCATGTAGAACGCCGACTCAGGCAGCTCGTCATGCTCGCCGCTGATGATCGCCTGGAAGCTGCGGATGGTGTCCTCCAGCTTGACGTACTTGCCCGGCGTCCCGGTGAACTGCTCGGCGACGAAGTTCGGCTGCGAGAGGAAGCGCTCGATGCGGCGCGCCCGAGCGACGACGAGCTTGTCCTCGTCCGTGAGCTCGTCCATGCCGAGGATCGCGATGATGTCCTGGAGATCCGCATAGCGCTGGAGAATCTGCTGCATCTGGGTCGCGGTCTGGTAGTGGTCCTCCGAGACGATGCCGGGCTGGAGCGCGCGCGACACGGACTTCAGCGGATCGACGGCCGGATAGATGCCCTTCTCCACGATCGAGCGCTCGAGCACAACGGTCGAGTCGAGGTGCGCGAACGTGGCCGCCGGCGCGGGGTCGGTGAGGTCGTCGGCAGGAACGTAGATCGCCTGCACGGACGTCACAGAACCTGTCCGCGTGGACGTGATCCGCTCCTGAAGCTGGCCCATCTCCGTCGCGAGCGTGGGCTGGTAGCCGACCGCGCTCGGCATGCGCCCGAGCAGCGCGGAGACCTCCGAGCCTGCCTGGACGAAGCGGAAGATGTTGTCGATGAACAGCAGGACGTCCTGGCCCTGGTCGCGGAAATATTCCGCCATCGTGAGGCCGGCGAGCCCGACGCGCAGGCGCGCGCCCGGCGGCTCGTTCATCTGTCCGTAGACGAGCGCCACCTTGTCGATCACCTCGGACTCGGTCATCTCGAGCAAGAGGTCGTTGCCCTCTCGCGTTCGTTCACCGACTCCCGCGAAGACGGACACGCCGCCGTGCTCCCGCGCGACGTTGTGAATCAGCTCCTGGATGAGGACGGTCTTGCCGGTTCCCGCGCCGCCGAAGAAGCCGACCTTGCCGCCCTTGACGAACGGCGCGACGAGGTCGACGACCTTGATGCCCGTCTCGAAGATCTCGATCTTCGGCGAGAGGTCGCGGAACGCGGGAGGATCGCGGTGAATCGCCCAGCGCTCGGCGTCGGCAGGCAGGTCGCCCTTCTCGTCGATCGGATCTCCCGTGACGTTCCACAGCCGTCCGAGGGTCGCGTCGCCGACGGGCACCGAGATCGGGCCGCCGGTATCGGTCACAGCCGTACCTCGCGCTAGCCCGTCGGTGGAGTCCATCGCGACGGCACGAACACGATCGTCTCCGAGGTGCTGCTGAACCTCCGCGACGAGGGTCGCAGCGGCTCCATCCGGTCGAGTCACGGCGATCGCGAGCGCGTTGTTGATCTCGGGGAGGCCATCCGTGAAGACCGCGTCGACGACGACGCCCTTGATCTCGATGATCCTGCCGGTGCCCTTGCCGTTGCTCCCGGTGTTTCCGTCCTCGGACATGCGTCTCCTATGTGATGTTTCCGCGAAGGTCGTGGAGGCTGAAAAACGAGGCGGCGCAAGGGGCGCACGGCCTCGCGGCGAGTTTATCGAAGCCCAACGCAGCACCGTCTGGAGTGCCGTTTTCCACAGCTATCCTGGCCGGGCATGAGGAACCGGTCGACGCCGATTCTGGCAGTGCTGGCCGCGGTCGTCGGTGCTGTGTTTGCGATCGCCGTCGCGGTCGTCCTCCTCGGAGACGAAGCCACCGCGTCCCGCGCCGACTATCAGGCGAATGTCGTGAACGCACGCGATCGGGTCGATTTCGCGCTCGCGCGAATCACGCGCTCGCAGTCCATCGACGAGCTCATCGAGCGGGTGGACGAGGCCTCAGCGGTGCTCGGCAAGACTGCGTCGGATCTCGACGACACGGGCGTGGCACCGGGCTTCGAGCCCGCTAACGCGAGGCTCGTGAAGACGCTGCAGTCGTTTTCCGACGAGCTGGCCGCTACCGCCGCGCAGTTCCGAGACCCATCGTTCGCCGCAAGTCTCGCGGGGATCACGAGCCTGAGCTTCCCGCAGTGGACTCAGACGAACAAGGTCCTCGCCGACCTGAAGAAGCAGGGCCTCCAGGTCGAGCAGCTCGAACGCCATTGACCCGATCGGGCTAACGGTGCGAGAACCTCTCCGTCTCATTGTCCAGTGCAGCGAGTAACCGCCTTCGCCGGAGCGGTCCTCTCGGCCGCGTGCGCGCTTCTCGCCGCGCAGGCGGCAATCGGCGCGTCGCCGGTCGTCCCTGACGCGCCCATCGCCGGTGGGACCACGGGTTTCCTCAGCGAGTGCGCGCCGCTCGCGGACACAGCCAAGGCGCGCTGCTACGTACGGGGCCTCTCGGTCGAGGTGGAGAGGGCCGGAGATCCCGCTCGCAACCTGCCTGAAATCGACAGGAAGGTGCACGAAGCCGGCGGCTTTCTCGAGGCGGCCTGCCACTCGTTGATGCACGAAGTCGGGCGTACATACGCGAAGCGCCACGACCTGACGATCGAAACCCTGTACACGTACGTGCCACGCTCGAACGATCCGGGCTGCTCCGCCGGCTTTGGGATGGGCTTGAGCATGTATCTCGGCCCCGAGCTCATCGTCGAGCCGCGGAGCCTGCTCCGAACGTGCTCGCGCCTCCCGACGCGCTTCCGCGAGTACACATGCGTACACGGCTCGGGCCACGCGTTCATGCGGGGCTTCCACAGCCAGCTACGCGATGCCGTGAATGCGTGCAACGAGCTTGGCCCGAGCAACGCGCCCGATTGCTCGCAGGGCGCGTTCCACGACTACTGGATCTCGCTTGGCGGAGGAGACGGAACGAGCGCGCCCGAGAACGCCGACGACTCGCCGGAGTCGGTTTGCCGCGCTTACACGTACAAGCGTCCCTGCTGGTACCGCTACTTCTGGGAGCGCAAGTCGGCAACACGCGTGTACAGAGCTGCCGATCTGCTCGAGCAATGCGACGGGCAGGAGGGAATGCAGCGCGCGGGGTGCGTGAGCGGCGCGTCCCTCCTCGTTTCGCGCGAGCGGGATCCCGTCGACCACGCGAGAGTCTGCAACGGCGTCCAGGGAGTCGACACGTACAACTGCCTCCGCGGCGTCAACGTGCCTGCTCTCGACGGGAAGACGTTCGAGCAACTTCGTCTCATCCGGACTTGCGCTGACCTCCCGAGCGCCACCCGCGCGTGGTGCTACTCCTGGATCGGCCGGACGCTCGCGGTGCTGACGGACGGGGAGTTCCGGACGAGCGGGTGCGCGCAGCTCGAGACAGAAGACGCCCGCGTCTCATGTACCGCCGGAGGCGCGCGCATGGGTCGCCCGTTGCGGACGTTCTCCTAAGAGGTTTGGCGGAACGGGCCTCGTCGCCGGGGTGCGCTGGTCGCCTCGAGGCAAGGACGCAGGGAGGCTCAATACTCGACGTATTGAGGCGACTGAGGACGCCGCATCGCGACGATCCAGCGCACTCCGGCGGCACAGAGAGCCTGTTTCGCCAAGCCCTCCTAGAGATCTAGAGCGGGAAGACCTCGCCCTGGCCGCGTGAGAACGCACGACCG
>JACCVK010000111.1 GCA_013698195.1 Actinomycetota bacterium
GGCGGAGGCGGCGGAGGACTCGGGTCGCTACCGCCCGGTCGCAGGAGGATGAGGCCTCCCAGGTTGCAGCTCTGCTGCCGCGCCGACCTCGCGGCCTTGTTCCCGCTCGACGCGCTCGAGGCGAGCGCCTCGTCGGCCGAGGACAGGGTCACGGTCGAGCCGTCGCTGACGTAGGTCGTCGTGCGCTGCGTCATCCCCGAGGGGGCGGAGACGCCCTCGGCGCCACTGTGGCCGAAGAAGCCGATCACGCGGCCGCCCTCGGCGGATGCCGTGACAGCGGGACCGTGGGTCACGACCGAGTTGCGGGTGTAGCGGCCGGTGCTCGCGATGACCGGCGCAGACGAGCTGACCCCGGTGTAGGCGAGCACGGTTCCGGCCGCGCCCGTCGAGGCGGGGAACGAGAAGACGTACGACGAGGGCTCCGAGCCCGACACGACCTTGTAGAAGAACGCCTGAGAAAGGTCCGTGCGGAGCGGGCCTGAACAGTCGTCGCGGCGGATCTGCGCCCAGCCGGCGGGCTGGGAGAACGCGGAGCTCGCGTCGAGGCGCGCCGTGACGGCGGCTAGGAGCACGTCTCCCGCGGAGACGCCTGAAGGCGCGGGGAGGCTCAGAGATGACGAGGCGCCGGCATTGTGCCCCGAGCTCGCAGAGCGGAGAGTCGGCGCGGGAGGAGCTGCCGACGGAGAACCTGCTCCGAACTTGCTGGTCGACACCGCTGCTAGGACGACGAGAACGAGCGCGGCAGCGGCGAGACGGTAGACGGCGAGGGTGCTTGAGAGATGCTGTCGGTCTGGGCGAACGCGGTGGCGGACTCGCATGAAGACCTCGCTTGTGAGACGACAGGGGCGGTACTGCGGCACTGGCGTTTATCGGATGGCCCTCCGAACCCACAGTCCCTCGATCGAGGGAGGGAGGCCGTGTTCCCTCGATCGGGTGGAACGTGGTCGTCTTCCCCTTCTGAGGGATGCGAGGCTCGGATCTCCTAGGTTGTGCGTCTCGATACGAGGTTGACGGACGGCGCCCGTTCGGAGAGCCTTGGAACGTGGAGCAAGGCGACGGAAACCGGGGTCGCAAGACGGGTCTGCTGGGCGCGCTTCGGGCCCGCACGACGTCGTGGGCCGAGACGAGCGAGCGGATCAGCAGCGGTCGCGAACGACGCTACGAGCGATTCCTCGCGCTGTGCGCGGTCAAGAGCGAGGAGCGCATCCTCGACGTGGGCGCCGGTACCGGCGCCGCGCTTGAGCGCTTCAACTCAGTGAACCCGATCGTCGCCGTCGACCTCTTCGAGCCGATTCGCGAGGGTTGGCTGGCGCAGCCGAATGTCGAGGTCGGTCGGGCGGACGGGACGGAGCTGCCGTACAGAGACGGCGAGTTCCCGGTCGCCTTCTCAAATTCCGTCATCGAGCACGTGCCCAAAGACCGGCAGGCGAGGTTCGCCTCGGAGATTAGCCGCGTCGCCGACCGCTACTACGTGCAGACGCCGAACCGGTACTTCCCGATCGAGCCGCACTACCAGCTCCCCCTCGTGCAGTTCCTCCCCGAGCGCGTCTTGAAGGCGCTGAACAAGCGCTTCTCCTTCGGCTTCAGGGAGAAGGGGCGCTGGGAGCCCGTGCGACTCCTGAGCGCGCGTGAGCTCCAGCGGCTGTTTCCGGACGCCGAGATCCATCGCGAGAAGCTCTTCGGCTTGACGAAGAGCTTGATGGCGGTCCGGGCCGCGAGCCCCGGCGGCGTTAAGCCGACGAGCTAGCTCTCGATCTCGGGAACCGGCTCGATCAGGAGCGGTCGCTCGTGCAGGTACGCGGTCGCGCGCCGCTTCGACGCGATGTCCCTGAAGACGCGCTCGACGTCCTCCTCCGCGAGCCCCGCCGCATCGGTGACGGCGTCCGCCGGGATGCTGTTGTTCAGGGCGTAGAGGCAGAGGTCGAGCACGTTGTACGGAACCGAGAAGTAGAACTCCTCCTGGCTCTGTGGGAGGGAGTATGTGTCCGTCGTCGGCGGTCGCGAGCGGATCTCCTCCGGAATTCCGAGCTCCTCGGCGAGCTGGTAGACCTGTGTCTTGTACAGGTGCGCGATCGGCTTCACGTCCGCGAGCCCGTCGCCGCCCTTGACGAAGAAGCCCTGGTCGTACTCGAGCCGGTTCGGCGTGCCCATCACCGCCCAGTCGAGGCGATCGGCGTGGTAGTACTCGAGCATCTTGCGGGTGCGCTGCTTGAAGTTCGTGGCGGCGAGGATCGCGAGGTAGGCCTCCGCGCTCAGCCGTTTGGCGACCCTCTCGCCCGCCGGGCCCTCGGCGACGAGCGAGAAGACGCG
>JACCVK010000112.1 GCA_013698195.1 Actinomycetota bacterium
GTCCAGGGGACGCCGACGACGAGCGCGTCGAGCGGTCCGTCGAGCCGGGTACGCCGCAGCGCGACGCCGCGCAAAAGCGCCTCGGCATGAGCGACAGACGGAGGTCCGGCGTACGCTGCCGTGGCGACCAGCCTGCGGCCCTGCCGGCCGAGAATCGCGCGCCGAACGGGCTCCGGGAGCGACGACACAAGAGCACGTAGTGGAGAACGAGCGAGGCTGACGACGGTCTCGAGCTCGTCTGGATAGCCGCGAAACGTCCCGGTGAGTCGTGGAAGGTCCAGGACCAGAGAAACGCCGAGTAGCGGAGTGCGCTTGCCGACGACCGACTCCACAGCCAGTGCGAGCTGCCACTCCGGCCCGCCGGCTGTCTCGAGCAGGGAGTCCGCGGCAGCGACGCGACGGATCGTCTGCGCATCGGTCGCGGCGAGCAGCGTGCCCGGGCCGCCATGCAGCACGGTCTCGGCCGCACCGACGACGACGGTGATATCCGACTCGACGACGGTCCGGTTGATCCGGACGGGGGACGAGCTGTCGACGACCGGGACGAGATCCGGCGACTCGGCGTCGTGGACGACCAGCTCGCCTCGAAACGAGCGAGCGAGAGCGGGCGGCAGAAGCCACCGGGCGAGGTCGCGCACGCCCGCGCGTCGTCCGAGCCCGGTTGCGACGAGGATCGTCTGGCGACTGTCGGGAATGCCGCACGCCGCGAGCTCCCCGATCGTCGCGGCGAGCGCCTCGCACCGGGGATCGTGCTGGACCCCGGGCACGGGTAGTGCCGGCGGCTCGACGGCGATGGTCGCCCGCCCCCCGCGGCGCGCAACGGCGGCGAGCGGCGACCCGGAGAGCGGAAAGCGAAAGGCATCTCGAACCGCTGCACGCACGTCGACCACCTGGTCCGGCGGCGGAGGGGGGCGGAGCACGACGTCGTCGTCGGCGACCGGCACGAGGACGACGCGCGAGCCGGACAGGAGCGGTACGCGACGCACTCCACGGGCCAAGCCGCGGACGATACCGTTGCGGGGTGAGCCCGAAGACGATCACGGGCGAGGAGCTCGAGCTCGACGACGCACCTGTTCGGGACACGGAGCTCTTCCTCGTCGACGGCAACAACCTCGCCTACCGAGGCTTCTTCGCGCTTCCCGAGGAGCTTCAGACAACGGACGGACAGCCGACGAATGCATTGCTCGGGTTCACGAACATGCTCTTCAAGCTGCTCTCGGACTACAAGCCGCGTGGCGTTGCCGTGGCGTGGGACACGAGGCCGGTCCACCGCACCGAGATCTCTGCGGAGTACAAGTCCGAGCGCCGCCCGATGCCGGATCTCCTGCGGGAGCAGTTTCCGCACTTTCGGCCGATCGTCGAGGCGTTCGGCTACCAGAATCTCGAGTTCGAAGGTTGGGAGGCCGACGATGTGATCGCGACAATCGCCACCGCCGCAGACGAGGCGGGCGTGAAGACGTGTGTCGTCTCGACCGACCGCGACGCGTTCCAGCTCTGCTCCGAGTACGTCTGCCTAATGATGACGCCGCGCGGCGTTGCCGACGTCCACGTCTACACGCCCGAGCGGGTCGAGGCGCGCTACGGGGTTCGCCCGGATCAGGTGCCCGACTTCATCGGGCTCAAGGGTGACACGAGCGACAACATCCCGGGCGTTCCGGGCATCGGCGACAAGACGGCGGGACAGCTCATCTCGCAGTACGGGTCGCTCGAGGAGGTCATCGAGCACGCGCACGAGCTCTCTCCGGCCCGCTCGCGCTCGATCACGGAGAACGCCGAGCAGGCACGGGCGTCGAAGGAGCTGGCGACGATGCGGCGCGACCTCGAGCTCGGTGTCGATCCGGCCGAGCTCGTATCGCGTCCCCCGGACCGGTCGACGCTCAAGGAGATCTTTCGCCGCTTCGAGTTTCGAGGACTGTTGAGCCGCATCGATACGCTCGACGAGGCGCTGCCCGCAGCCGAGTTGCCGCGCGCGGAGGCGCAGTCCGTCCGCTGGCGTGAAGGAGAGCTGCCACCGCTGACCGGCCGCATCGGCCTGGCGGCGGACGCCGATCGGGTCGCCGTGGCAACCGAGGCAGGGGAGGTCATCGTCACCGCCCGACCGAGCAACAGACTGTTGCAGGCTCCGGAGGCGCGGATCGCGGCCCACGACGCGAAGGCGCTGCGCGTCACCGCGGCCGACGACACGATGATCGCGGCCTACCTCATCGACCCGGGCCGTGCCGAGTACCTGCCGAGCGACCTCGCCGCGGAGAGCGGCATCGAGCTCGAGCCGGATCCGTCAGCGGAGGAGGAGACGGCGGCACTCGTCCGTCGCGCCGAGGCGACCCGCCGGCTCGCGCCCATGTTGCGCGAGCGGGTGCGCGAACGTGGACTCGAGCGGCTCTACGACGACGTCGAGCTTCCGCTGACCGAGGTGCTGGCGGCGATGGAGGAAGCAGGAGTCCGCATCGACACGTATCGCATGGGGGAGATAACCGCTCGCCTCCGTGACCGGGTCGAGGAGCTCGAGGCGCGCGCGTACGAGCTTGCGGGCGAGGAGTTCGTCCTCGGGTCCCCTCTCCAGCTCGGGCGCGTGCTGTTCGAGAGTCTCGGGCTCACCCCCGGTCGCAAGGGGAAGACGGGGTACTCGACCGACGGCAAGGTGCTCCGCGCGATTCGCGGCGACCACGAGATCGTTCCCGTGATCGAGGAGTGGCGCGAGCTCTCGAAGCTCCTGAACACGTACCTCGAGCCGCTGCCGACGCTGATCGGGGACGACGGCCGGCTGCACACGACGATCAATCAGGCGGTTGCCGCGACCGGCCGGCTCTCCACGTCGAGCCCGAACCTTCAGGCCATCCCTATCCGCACCGAGCTCGGGCGCGAGATCCGATCCGCATTCGTCGCCGAGCCGGGTAGCCGGCTGCTCTCGGCCGACTACTCGCAGATCGAGCTGCGCATCCTTGCGCACGTGTCAGGCGAGCCGAAGCTGCGCGAGGCGTTCCTCCGCGGCGAGGACATTCACCGGGCGACAGCGGCCGAGGTCCTGGGTAAGGATCCGGCGACCCTGACGGGCAACGAGCGCGCCATCGCCAAGATGATCAACTTCGGGATCGTCTACGGGATCTCTGCCTTCGGGCTCTCCGAGAACCTCGACATCCCCAAAGAGCAGGCTCAGACCTACATTGACGCCTACCTGGCACGCTTCCCGCGTGTGCAGGCGTTCATCGCGCGCACGATCACCCAGACCGCCGAAGACGGCTACGCGAGCAGTCTGCTCGGCCGCCGCCGCCCCGTCCCCGAGCTTCGTGCGTCGAACCGGCAGACCCGTGGGTTCGGCGAGCGAGTGGCGGTCAACTTCGTCATGCAGGGCTCTAACGCGGACATCATCAAGGTCGCGATGGTCGCAATCCACAAGCGACTCCGGAACGAGGGGCGCAGCGCGCGGCTCGTCCTCCAAGTACACGACGAGCTCCTGCTCGAGGTGCCCGAGACGGAGGTCACGGCCGTGCGCGAGCTCGTGCGCGAGGAGATGACCGGCGCGTATCCCCTCGATCCGCCGCTCGCGGTCGACGTAGGCGTCGGCGACGACTGGGCCGAGGCGAAGGCTTGACGTGACGTGTCAGCCGTAGGACCATACGCCGGCGTGAGCGGTCTGGCCCTCAAGGAGAAGCTGATCTCGAAGGAGACGAGCGTACGAATCCTTCAGGTCGCCGCGTTCGCGGTGGTTGTGGCATTCGCCTTGGCGGCACTACGGGTCGCTCCCGCGGCCGGCCAGGCAGCACCAACCCTCAAGATCGTCGGCTTTGCGTCGACGCTTGGCGACGGGAGGCAAACTCCCCGGCCCGAAGCGAAGGATGGTGGGACGATCACGAAGTGTCGCGACAAGCAGCAACTGTCGGCGATCTTCATGATCGGCAACGTCGCTTCGGGTTCGCGCTATCGGCAGTCCTGGACGTCACGAGGGAAGACGGTCTTCCTGGACAAGTCGAACACGATCTCGAGGAATATCCGCAGGCCGACACGCGTCTTCGTCGGGTTCACAAAGAACGGGCTTCGCAACGGAAAGTACGTCTTCCGGCTCGTCCTCAACGGGAAGCGCTACGTCCTCGGCAGCGTGACCCGCAACTGCTAGTCGCGTAACGACTCGAGCGAGCCCCAGTCTGTCGCTATTTGCGAAGCAAATGGCTGGCTATACTCCGCGGCTCGAATGGCCAACGACACCGTTGAAAAGCCCGCCGCGGTGGAAGAAGGTGTCTGGACGACCGGCCCCGATGGGGAGCTGGTTCCGGACTACGACGCCTCCTTTCCCGAGATCAACGAGGGGGAAGTCGTCCACGGGACCGTTGTGCGCGTGGACAAGGACGAAGTGCTCGTGGACATCGGCTACAAGTCCGAGGGCGTCATCCCGGTTGCCGAGCTCACGATCCGCCGCGCGGTCAATCCTGCCGACGAGGTTGCGGTCGGCGAGGAGATCGACGCTCTCGTTCTCACGAAGGAGGACGCCGACGGGCGGCTGATCCTCTCGAAGAAGCGCGCGCGCTTCGAGCTCGCTTGGAAGGCGATCGAGGCAGCTGCCGAGTCGGGTGAACCAGTCGTCGGCAAGGTCATCGAGGTGGTCAAGGGCGGCTTGATCCTCGACCTCGGCGTGCGAGGCTTCCTGCCCGCTTCGCTCGTGGACATCAGACGCGTCCAGGATCTCGACGAGTTCCTGGGCCGAGAGCTGCGCTGCAAGGTCATCGAGCTCAACCGTTCGCGCAACAACGTCGTCCTCTCTCGTCGCGCAGTCCTCGAGGACGAGCGCAAGGAGATGCGACAGGCGATCCTCGACCGTCTCAACCCCGGCGACGTGATCGAGGGCCAGATCTCGAACATCGTCGACTTCGGTGCCTTCGTCGACCTCGACGGGATGGACGGCCTCATCCATATCTCAGAGCTCTCGTGGAGTCACGTGAACCACCCGTCGGAGGTGCTCGACATCGGGCAGACGGTGAAGGTGAAGGTGCTGGACATCGACCGCGACCGCCAGCGCATCTCGCTCGGCTTGAAGCAGACGCAGAGCGATCCCTGGCAGCAGGTGCTCGACAACTACGGCGAGCAGGACGTCGTCGAGGGCCGTGTGGCGAAGGTCGTCACCTTCGGCGCGTTCGTCGAGATCCTGCCCGGAGTCGAGGGTCTTGTGCACATCTCAGAACTTGCGACGCATCACGTCGAGAATCCGCGCGAGGTCGTACAGCAGGGTCAGGCCGTCAACGTG
>JACCVK010000139.1 GCA_013698195.1 Actinomycetota bacterium
CCTCCACCACCTCCGCCACCACCACCTCCACCACCACCTCCACCACCTCCGCCACCACCTCCGCCGCCACCTCCGGGCGGATGCTCCTACGACGCTGTGGCGAGGTCGGTGACCGCGACCGTCAGCTCCGGCGGGCAGGCGACGCTCGAGGTCAGCGGGACGGAGATCTGGTTCGGATCGACGCCTGCGGCCTGCGGCGCCGCGTCGACGACGAACACCGACTCCATCGCGATCTCCGGCACCGCCGGCACTGTCGAGACTCTCGAGCTCGACATGGCGGCCGGTGCGTTTGCTCCCGGCGTGGCTGTCGAGCCGACTGGGACGTCCGAGATCGAGATCGCGACGACGCTCGGCGATGCGACGGACATCGTCATCGTTCGTGGCACCACGGGTGACGATACGATCCGGATCGGGTCTAACGGTGTCGGGTTGAACGCGGACGACGACGTCGATGTCACGTTCTCTCCGCTACCCGTGCAGATCGAGGTCTACGGCCTCGGTGGCGCGAACCTCCTGAGCGCGCGAGGGGGCGCCGGGAGCGGCACGGTGTATCTCGGCAAGGCGGTGTTGCGAGCCGGGAACGATCCGGGCAACGTGCTCGCCGGCGGTAACGGGAACGATGACCTCCACGGCGGCGCATCGGGCGACCGGCTTGAGGGCCGCGATGGCAACGACTGGCTGAGCGGCGGGGGAGGCAACGACCAGCTCCTCGGCTCGGGCGGGAACGACACGATGATCGGTGGCGCAGGTTCGGACGAGTTCCTCGGGTCGGCGGGTGACGACACGATGTACGCCGACGACGACGAGTTCGACTCGTACATCAACGGCGGCCCCGGAGTCGACACCGGGTACTACGACTCGGGGATCGATCCGGTCCCGACCGCCACCGAGAACAGGATTCCGGCCTAGGTTCGGTCTCCGCGGGGACGCGAGGTCTTTCTCTGCGCGTGAGGGTGAGCGCGGAAATAGACCTCGCGTCTCCGGCTGTCTGAGATGTGGGTGTAGCGCTCGGTCGTGCCGAGATCGGCGTGCCCGAGCATCTCTTGGACGCTCCGCAGATCGGCTCCACCCTCGAGCAGGTGCGTCGCGAACGAGTGGCGCAGCAGGTGCGGGTGCACGCGCGTGGGCTCGAGACCGGCCTTCTCGGCCAGCTTTCGCAGGATGAGGAAGGCCCCCGCGCGGGTCAGCGGCCCTCCGCGCGCGTTCAGGAAGAGCTCGGGGCGGTAGCGACGATCGAGATGCGGCCTGCCGAGCGCGAGGTAGCGACGAACAGCCTCCGCAGCAGGGCGACCAAGGGGAACCAGGCGCTCTTTGGCTCCCTTTCCGAGAGCACGAACGATGCGGGCGTCCAGGTCGACTGCGCCCTTCTCGAGACCGACTGCCTCGGAGACGCGTAAACCGGCGCCGTACAGCAGCTCCACGAGCGCACGATCGCGCAGCGTGCGAGGTGACGAGCCGGTCGCGGCATCGATCAAGCGCTCCGTCTCTCCCGGCGAGAGAGCGCGCGGGAGGCGGCGAGTCCGCTTCGGCACGGCGAGCGCGGCCGCAGGGTTGTCCTCGCGCACGCCGACGAGCCCGAGGTGGCGGAAGTAGCTACGCGCCGCTGACGTCCTCCTTGCGATCGTCGACGCTGCGAGTCCCGCCGCACGCATCTCGGCGACCCAGCGCTCGAGCTCCTCTACGGTCGCGGCAGCGGCTGGTCCGCCGCGAGAGGTGCCGAGAGCCGCAAGGTCTCGCCGGTAGGCGTCCACGGTTCGGGGCGAACGGCGGGCGGCGAGGAAGAGGAGGAAGCGATCGAGGTCCTGGTCGGCGGCTGACACGGCGGAACCGGATTCAACGGCACACGCGCGCCTCCTCCCGCCATCGCGGTCAGCTGCTTGTGCTGGCGCCCGGCTTCGAGCCTCTTACAGTGCCTGACGCCGTAAGGGCACCAAAGCACCGGCATCTCGCCGAGGCCCTTATGAGCGCGGGTGCGAGCGGTCGTAGACGCGGCGGAGCCGGCGCGCGTCGACGTGGCTGTAGATCTGCGTCGTCGAGAGCGACGAGTGGCCGAGAAGCTCCTGGATCGTGCGCAGGTCTGCGCCGCCCTCGAGGAGATGGGTCGCGAACGCGTGCCGCAGCCGGTGGGGATTGCGCAGCAGGCGACGCACCGTGCTCGTGTCGAGCGGGCGGCCTCGCGCGGAGAGGAAGAGCGCGTCGACCGCGCTCCGCGCGAGCTGCGGGCGTCCGTCGCGCAGGTAGCGAGCGAGGTGGTGCGCAGCTTCCTCGCCGAGCGGTACGAGACGCTCCTTTCCACCTTTCCCGCGAACGTGAATCGCCTCGCGCTCGAAGTCCACGTCCCCTAGCTCGAGCCCGACGACCTCTGCACTCCGCAGCCCGCCTGAGTAGAGGAGCTCGAGCAGCGCGCGGTTTCGAAGCGCGAGCGGCGTGTCTCCTTCGACCCTCTCGAGCAGTGCCGCGATCTCCTCCTCCTTCGGCGCATCCGGAAGCCGCCGCGGGCGGGCGGGTGCGAGCGAGGCGTCGGGGACGCTTGTTGCGCCGTACGTGAAGCGGAGATACGCGCGAATGGCCGCCAGTCGCCGCGAGATCGAAGCGGGTGCGAGGCGATCGCGACCGCGCCCCAGCTCTGCCACGTAGTCGGCCAGAACACCGGTGCCAACTTCGTCGAGACGGAGACGCGATCGCTCGAGCCAGGCCGAGAACGCCCGCAGGTCGAACCCGTACGCCCGCTGCGTCCCCGCTGAGAGCCCGCCGTGCTCGAGAAAGCGCTCGATGGTCCGGTCCGCCTCCATCTTGCCCGATTTCGCCGCGCGCGACCGGGCGCCTGCCCTCTCCGCCGTACCCTGTATCCGTGCCAGGACGCCGCTTCGACAGCTTCACTCCGGACAAGCCGCCCGAGCGACCCGCCGACCCCGCGGTCCGCCGGGAGAACTTCCGCAGGATCGTCCGTCTCTTCCGTCCCTACAAGGCCCGGCTGAGCGTGGTCTGCGTGCTCATCGTCTTCTCGGCGTCGCTCGGCGCCGTGTCGCCGTTTCTGCTGCGCGAGGTACTCGACGTCGCGATTCCGGAGGAGAACGTCGGTCTGCTGAGCGCGCTCGTCGCAGGAATGGTCGCGATTCCGATCGCCACGGGCATCATCGGCGTCTGGCAGACCCTGCTCTCGAACCAGGTCGGCCAGAGCGTCATGCACGACCTGCGCTCGCAGGTGTACCGTCACCTCCAGCGCCTGTCGCTCGCCTTCTTCACGCGGACGCGGACGGGCGAGGTGCAGAGCCGGATCGCGAACGACATCGGCGGGATCGAGACGGTGGTCACCTCGACCGCGACCTCGGTGCTCTCGAACGTCACGACGGTGCTCGCGACCGTCGCGGCGATGGTTCTGCTCGACTGGCGGCTGGCCGCGTTCTCGCTCGCGCTTCTGCCCCTCTTCGTCTGGCTAACGAAGCGGGTCGGCGCGCAGCGTAGGAAGGTCACCGCCGAGCGCCAGGCATCGCTCGCAGACGTCTCCTCGATCGTGCAGGAGTCGCTCTCGGTCTCGGGGATCCTCCTCGGGAAGACGATGGGTCGGACCGACGACCTCGCCGTGCGGTTCGAGCGTGAGTCCAGCCGCCTCGCCGACCTCGAAGTCCGGAGCCGCATGACCGGGCGCTGGATGATGGCCGCCATCCAGACGTCGTTTGCGGTCATGCCTGCACTCGTCTACTGGTTCGCGGGCTTCACGATCGCGCAGGGCAGCGCGACGATCACGATCGGAACACTCGTCGCGTTCACCACGTTGCAGACGCGACTCTTCTTCCCGATCGGCGGGCTCCTGGGCGTGCAACTCGAGGTGCAGAGCTCACTCGCGCTCTTCGATCGCATCTTCGAATATCTCGACCACCGGGTCGACATCGTCGAGGGCGAGCGCTCGATCGAGCTCGCGCCCGGCGCGGTCAGCCTGGATTCGGTGTGGTTCCGGTACGAGGATGGCCCGTGGACGCTTCAGGACGTGTCGTTCGTCGTGCCTCCCGGAACGAAGACTGCGCTCGTCGGCGAAACCGGGTCAGGGAAGACGACGTGCGCCTATCTCGTCGCTCGTCTGTACGACGCGACGAGCGGTGGGGTCTCGATTGACGGGATGGACGTGCGCGAGCTCACGTTCGACTCGCTCGCCGCGACCGTGGGGGTCGTCTCGCAGGAGACGTACCTCTTCCACTCGACCGTGCGCGAGAACCTCCGCTTTGCGCAGCCCCATGCGTCGGACGAGGAGATCGAGCAAGCCGCGCGCGCAGCGCAGATTCACGAGCTCATCGCAGGCCTGCCCGACGGGTACGAGACGGTCGTCGGCGAGCGCGGGTACCGGTTCTCGGGAGGCGAGAAGCAGCGAATCGCGATCGCGCGGACCATCCTGCGCAATCCGCCCGTGCTCGTCCTGGACGAGGCGACCTCGTCGCTCGACACGCAGACGGAGCGGCTCGTGCAGGAAGCGCTCGAGCGGCTCTCTGAAGGCCGTACCACGATCGCGATCGCGCACCGGCTCTCGACGGTCGAGGACGCGGATCAGATCGTCGTGCTCGACCGGGGCCGCGTCGTCGAGGTCGGGACTTATGACGAGCTGGTGGCGCGCGCCGGTCGCTTCGCGGCGCTCGCGGCGCGGGAGGACCTGGTCGAGCCTCCGGCGGTCGCCGCGGCAGACGCGAGCTAGAGGCTTCTCCGACGTCGGTCTCACTGCGTCGCCCCCCTCCGGGGGCGCGTAGCATGAGGCGAGTTCGGGTATCGGGGTGAGCAAATGAAGGTGCTTTCGTGATCGCAACCGTTCCGGGGCGCGGGTCGCTCGCTGCCCACGGCATCGAGCCGGCCGGCGAGGTGCACTGGCACCCCACCGTCTCGCAGCTCTACATGCACACGCTCGTGCGTGGCGACGGCCGGCTCGCGGAGGGTGGTTCTATCGTCGTCGACACCGGGATCCATACCGGCCGCTCTCCGAAGGACAAATTCATCGTGCGGGAGCCGGGCTCCGAGGCACGCATCGCCTGGGGGAACGTGAATGCGCCGGTCTCCGAGGAGCACTTCGAAGGGCTCCGTGACAAGGTGACGGCGCGCCTCGGCGAGGGCGACGTCTATGTGGTCGACGCGTTCGCAGGCGCCGATCCCGCGCACCGGATCGCCGTCCGGGTGGTTACCGAGTCCCCCTGGCACGCGCTCTTCGCGAAGACGCTCTTCATCGACCCGACAGAGGACGAGCTCTCGCGGATGGCGCCGGACGCGCTCGTCTTGCACACGCCGTCGGTGACCGCCGACCCGGACGAGGATGGGACGCGCAGCGAGACCTTCGTCGTCCTTCATCCCAGCCGCTCCGAGGTGTTGATCGGAGGGACGTTCTACGCGGGCGAGATCAAGAAGTCGATCTTCACGCTTATGAACGACCGGCTGCCGCTCGAAGGCGTCTTCCCGATGCACTGCTCGGCGAACGTGAACGACGATGGCGAGGTGGCCGTGTTCTTCGGGCTCTCTGGTACGGGGAAGACGACCTTGTCCGCCGAACCGTCGCGGCACCTGATCGGCGACGACGAGCACGGCTGGGGCTCGGACGGCGTGTTCAACGTCGAGGGCGGCTGCTATGCGAAGGTGATCCGCCTGTCGGAGGAGGCCGAGCCGGAGATCTACGGGACCACCCGGTCGTTTGGAACCGTCCTCGAGAACGTCGTCGTCGACGAGCAGGGCGTCCTCGACTTGGATGACGACGCGAAGACCGAGAACACGCGCGCCGCATACAAGCTCGAGCGGATCGCAAATGCGCTGCCCACGAAGCGCGCCGGGCACCCGCGCTCGGTCGTGTTACTAACTGCCGACGCATTCGGCATCCTGCCGCCGATCGCGCGCCTAACCCGTGATCAGGCGCTCTACTGGTTCCTTTCCGGCTTCACGGCGAAGCTCGCGGGGACGGAGATCGGCGTGAAAGAGCCGCAGCCGACGTTCTCGGCAGGATTCGGCGCCCCGTTCCTCCCGCAAGCGCCGACGGTGTACGCACGCATGCTCGGATCGAAGCTGGACCGCCACGGCGCGACGGTCTGGCTCGTGAACACCGGCTGGACGGGCGGACCGTTCGGCGAGGGCAGTCGCATGCCGATCAAAGCGACGCGCGCACTGCTCGACGCCGCGCTGTCGGGAAAGCTCGACGGCGTCGAGTACCGCACCGATCCGACCTTCGGCTTCGAGGTTCCCGTCGAGGTCGACGGTGTCGACACGGCGCTGCTCGATCCTCGATCGACGTGGCGGGACGGGGATGCTTACGACCGCAAGGCCGGCGATCTCGCTCGGATGTTCCGTGAGAACTTCACGCGCTTCGCGGACGAAGCGGGTGCGGCGGTGACGGCGTCCGGCCCGGGCGCCGGAGAGCCCGCAACACCGGCTTAGAACTCGTTTCGAAATGAAGCCTTGAGCCGCCGGGCCGCGCTGGACGGTGCGAATGCGTCCTCGGT
>JACCVK010000147.1 GCA_013698195.1 Actinomycetota bacterium
ACTGTGCGCTCTCCTTCCTCGGCATGCCCGACGACGCACCCACGCGAACCTGGGCGCATCCGCAGGACGCCGCAGGGTTCGCGAGGCAGTGGGTTACGGAGATCCGCGCGGCGCGCAATCTCGGCAACCACGTCGGACAGCAGCGCTACCTGGAGATCCGCTACGAGGACCTGGTCGCGAATTCCGGGCAGGTCGTGCGTTCGGTGTGCGACTTCGCGTCACTCCCGTTCGATCCGTCAATGCTGGAGCAGGGCGACGTCGAGCTCGCGGCGAAGCCGCATCACCGCCGTCTGCTCGAAGCGCCGAGCAAGCGCCGCGACTGGTCCGTGGAGATGAGCGCGGCGGACGCCGAGTCGTTCGAGCGCGCCGTCGGCCCGCTTCTCGCCGGGCTCGGATACCCGCTCTCGAACCGGAACGCTCGGCGCAGGAACCGTCGTGCGGCCGCCTCTCTCGCCTGGTATCGGGCCCGGATAGCTGCCTGGAAAACCGTCGCGGCTCTCAATCAGCGCTCGCCGCTCTGGCGTCGCCGCCACCCGCCGCTCGACGGCCTCTGAGCTCGCTAGCCGCGGCGGATGTTTCGCCCCTCGTACGCGAGCAAGCGGCCGTTGAGCGCGAAGTAGTACGTCTTCTCCGTCGCGATGACAGGTGAATAGCGGCCCATCGAGACGCGCCAGGCAACGCTCCCGTCCGTCGTTCGCAGCGCGTACGTCATCCCGCTGAGCGTCGCGACGAAGACCAGGTTCCCAACTACGACGGGAGCGCCGAGGATCTTCCCGCCGACCCACGTGCTCCAGAGCTCCGAGCCCGAGGTCGCGCGAAATGCGCGCAGGCGGCCGTCGAAGCCGCCGACGAAGACCCGGCCGCTCGCGACAGCGGGAGTCGAGTAGCCGAGCCCGCCGACTCGCCCCGTCCAAGCCGTGTCGCCGGTCCGTGCATCGAGCGCCACCACGCGTCCCGAGCGTGCGACCGTGTACACCCGGCGGCCGTCGGTCGAAGGGCTCGCGTAGAAGCTCTCCCAGCGGAAGGCATCCCGCCTCACGTACGTGATCCACAAACGGCGTCCTCCGAACCGGTCGAGGCAGAGGATCGAGCCCGCGTACGTCGAGATGCAAACACGTCTGCCGTAGACAGATGGACTCGAGTTGATTCGCCCGCCGGTGTTGTACGCCCACCGCACACGACCGGTTCTCGAGCTCACCGCGAAGAGTCTCCCGTCGGTCGAGCCGAAGTACGCGATCCCGTCGACCACGACCGGTGAGGACTCGACCTTGCCGGTTGTGCGGAGCTGCCACAGAGTTCGGCCGCTCTCGCGGTCGAGCGCAGTCACAGAACCATCCTGGGAGCTGACGATCAAGCGTGGGCCGTCGATGGCCGGCGTCGACGGCTTGGTTCCGCCGACCGTGCGGCGCCAGCGCGTCTTCCCGGTTGCGGCGTCGATCGCATACGTCGTTCCCCGGAAGCTGTTCACGTACAGCACCCCGTCGCAGTAGCTCGGCGGGTACTCGATGTAGCTGTTCACGACGCGAGTCCAGAGGTGCTTGCGCGCCGGAGGGCCGAGCTTGATCTCTGCGCGCGCGAGCGAGCGCTGCGGATCGCCCCCGAAGGAGCGCCAGCAGACCTTGTCGTGCTCGGGCTTCGGCTCGGGCGGCTTCGGCGGCGGCTGTGGCGTCGTCGTCGTGACAGTCGTCACGGTGACGCCCGAGAGGTCGGTGTCCAGGGCTCCTTCGGGCTTGTCCCGCTGAGAGAGCCAGAGCGCGCCGGCGAGGCCGCCGAGTAGCACGAGCAGCACGACGAGTCCGGCGATGATCCACTTGAGGAGCCTCGGCATGAGAGATGGCCGACGCGTCGGCCCGAGTCAGTGTGCCAGCCGCTCCGGTACGGACGACGATCCCACTGCCGAGAGCGCCGCGGCTGCCAGACCCAGCACGCCCCAGGTGAGCGGATCCTCGAAGAAGCCGGCGTAGAGGAGGGAGTGCACGAAGAGGACGAGGAAGATCGCCGCGAGGCCGAGTCCGAGCACGCGCCGTCTTCTCGTGACGAGCATGAGCGCCCAGCCGGCGGCGCCGAGCAGCCAGCCGTACAACGCGAAGCCCGCGACTCCGAGCTCTGCGAGCACCGTCAGCGGCGTCGTGTGAGACGCGCTGCGTCGCGAGTTCCGCCTCCCGTTCGCCTCGGCGCTTGCCTCCGCCTGGCCGCCGAAGCCGACGCCGACTGCAGGGTTGACGCGGAAGGCGTCGAGCGTGATCTCCACGAGCCGCGAGCGGCCGCTCGTGATCTCCTTCGCCGATTGACCCTCGACTGCTTGCGCGGCGACCCCCGCCGCAGCGAGCGTCGCAGCGACCGCGCACGAGACGAGCACGATCCGCAGGCGCTTGCCTGCGCCGACGAGCGCGATCGCGAACGTGACGACGAAGAGCGCGACGAAGCTCGACTGCGAGTACGAGAAGTAGAGGCCGAGGAACAGGAACCCGCTGACGGCTGCGATCGCCACCCACTCGAGCGGTCGTCCGCGACGGAGCCAAAGGAGGACGAGCAGGAGTGCGATCGGCACGACGAGGTAGCGCCCATACAGGCTCGGATCCTTGAACAGCGAGGTGACGCGGAAGAACGTCGTGTAAGCGTTCGCGACTTCGAGGTCGCGCGCGAAGAAGAGCGTCCGCGTGTGCGCCTGCCAGATCCCGATTCCGGCGAAGAGCGCGCCGAGCGCGACGAGCGTCACGACGAGCGCACGCGGAACCCAGGCCACGATCGGGGTTCGGGCGACGACGCCGAAGCCGGCGACGAACGGGAAGACGAAGAACGCCAGCACGATTCCTCCCTGCCGCTCGTCTTGCGTCCACAGATACGAGACTGCGGCGAAAGCGACGAAGGCTGCGAGCGGCAGCCCGAGGAGGCGCGGAACGTTCGGCGGTGCCGCTCCGCGCAGAATGCTGTACGCAAAAGCAAGTACCGAGCCGGCCAGGACGAGATAGAGCGGGAGGAGGAGGAATGCTTCCTCGTCTCCCAGCCCGACCGGTATCCGGAACGGAGCAACGGCGAGTAGCGCGACCGGCGTCGCCTCGGGGAAACGAGCGAGCGGAACCGCGACGAGGACGGTCGCCGCGAGCCCGGCGGCTATGAGCGCGAGGCCCGCGGGCCGTGTGAGCAAGAGCTCGACGTCGTCGTCGCCGACCAGCGAGCGGGCAAGGAGCGCAGTCGCAATCCCGAGCAGTGCGAGGCCTGCCAACGGCACGAGCCGGCCGCGACCGAGAACGACGAGAACAGCGCCGAGCGCTCCCACGAGCGCCGCGACCTGGGCGGCATCGGAATGCTCCACGGCGAGGAGAGATTACGGACAACCTGGTAGGACTTCCGCGGTGACCGGTGCCTGGAAACGCGCGCTCGTGCTTGCGCCCCATACGGACGACGGCGAGCTCGGCTGCGGTGGGACGATGGCGCGCCTTGTCGAGGGCGGCTGCGAGGTGCGCTACGTGGCGTTCTCCATCGCCACCCGCTCGCTTCCGCCCGGTTTCGAGCCGGACACGCTCGCCCGCGAGGTGCGAGAGGCGACCGCAGAGCTCGGCATTCCCGAGGAGTCGCTGACCGTGCACGACTTCGACGTCCGCACGTTTCCGGAGCGGCGGCAGGATCTCCTCGAGCTCCTCGTCGCGCTCTGGGACGAGTGGCAACCCGACGTCGTGTTTCAGCCGTCTCACCACGACGTCCACCAGGATCACCAGACGATCGCGCAGGAGGGCCTGCGCGCGTTCAAGCGGACGACGATCCTCGGCTACGAGGTTCCCTGGAACAACTTCGACTTCTCGTACGGGGCGTACATCTCACTCGAGAAGCACCACGTCGAGCGCAAGGTCGCCGCGCTCGCGCGCTACGCGTCGCAGCAGCACCGGCGCTACGCGAACCCCGAATACGTCTGGAACCTCGCCCGTGTTCACGGAGTGAACGTCAACCGCGAGTACGCGGAATGCTTCCAGGTCTACCGAATCGTCGTCTAGGCGCTTCGCCAGGAGGTCAGTGGAAGAGGTCAGTAGCCGAGGCGTCGCTCGGTGTCCGCGACGAGCGGCAGGATGCGCTCGATCGCTTCGGGATTCTGCCCGCGCCACTTCTCGGCTCTCGGTGCGGTGAGGGACGTGCGCGACACGTTGTCCTCGAGCCCGGCAGCAAAGCGCGCAGGCGCGCCGTCGAACGGCAGGTCGAGCTCGGCGAACAGGCGGCGAAGCTGGTCCCCGGGCGCGTCGACGAGATTTTCGTAGGCGACGTCGGTCCACCGTGCGGCGGTCATCGTCGAGCGCGCTTCGACCACTGCCTCGTTGCACGCCACGTACTGTCGCGCGCAGACCTCCTCGAGCGGAGCAGTGCGGAGATCGCGCCAGCCGGGAACCAGCGCAAAGCTCCACTGGTCTCCGGACAGCGGACCGAGGCCCTCGAGCGGCTCGGGGAGCCGGTACTTGACGAAGCGCGGCCGCGCGCGCCATGCCTCCATGAGCGAATTGACGTTGTCGGCACCGCGGCGCCGCAGGAAGACGAAGGTCGCGTCCGGGAAGAGCGCATCGAGGTACGGGACCCGCAGGCAGCTCTCGGGTGTTTTGTCGACGAAGCGCCCGCCGCGGACGACGAGGCTGATGGCA
>JACCVK010000149.1 GCA_013698195.1 Actinomycetota bacterium
CCGGCCACGCGCCCAGGCTGGGGCGTTGGCGGAGGCCCTGCAGGAGCTGGGAGCGACCGTCGAGACCGTGCCGCTCGTCGCGATCGAGCCTATCGCCGGCGGCGCGGAGCTCGATGAGGCCCTGCAGAAGCTCGACCGCTACGACTGGGTGGTGTTCACGAGCGTGAATGGCGTCGCGGCGGCGCGCGAGTACGCAGAAGGTCTGTCCACCGCGAAGGTCGCGGCTGTCGGTCCGGCGACTGCCTCGGCGCTCCGTGCGCTCGGCACCGACCCGTCGTACGTTCCGGAGCAGTTCGCCGCCGCCCAGATCGCTCCCGGGCTCGAGCCGTTGGCAGGTTCCCGGGTGCTCCTGCTCCAGGCCGACATCGCCGAGCCTGCGCTCGCGGACGAGCTCGAGCGACGCGGTGCGAGCGTCGACGCGGCTGCCGCGTACAGGACGATCGAGATCGAGCCGAGCGCGCCCGAGCTCGCCACGATGAGGAGCGTCGACGCGGTGATACTCGCGAGCGGCTCTGCGGCTCGCAGCCTCGCGCGGCAAGGCGGTGCCGGAGACGCGCTCGTTGTCTGCATCGGCCCGGGGACTGCCGAGATTGCACGCGAGCTGGGCCTTCCGGTCGGTCTCACGGCCCATGAAGCGACCGCCGACGGCATCATTCAGGCTCTCACGTCGCACTTCGGGGGGCGCGAATGACGGATTACGTCGAGACAGATCCAATCGAAGGCGTGCAGGCCGGGCCGGGCGCGCGCCGGCCACGTCGCTGGCGGCGCACGCCGGCGCTTCGCGAGCTCGTGCGCGAGACGTCTCTCGACTCCGGCGACCTCGTCTATCCACTCTTCGTCCGGCCTGGCTCGGGAGTGCGTGAGCCGATCGCGTCCATGCCGGGAATCGCGCAGCTCTCCGTCGACGCGCTCGCCGCCGAGGCGAGCGAGCTCGCAGCGCTCGGCATCGACGCCGTGCTCCTCTTCGGGATCCCTTCCGAAAAAGACGAGCTCGGGGCCGAGAGCCACGCGGAGGAGGGCATCGTCCAGCAAGCGATCCGAGCGCTGAAGGCCGCGAGCCCGGAGCTCGTCGTCATGAGCGACGTGTGCCTGTGCGAGTACACGAGCCACGGCCACTGCGGGTTGCTCGACGCGGACGGCTACCTCTTGAACGACGAGACGCTAGTGATCCTCGGACGAATTGCCGTCTCCCACGCCGACGCCGGGGCTGACGTCGTCGCCCCGAGCGGAATGCTCGACGGCATGGTCGGCACAATTCGAGCGGCGCTCGACGCCGAACGGCACGAGCACGTCGCGATCCTCTCCTACGCCGTGAAGTACGCATCCGCGTTCTACGGCCCGTTCCGCGAAGCTGCGGAGGGCGCGCCGGAGTTCGGCGATCGGAAGTCGCACCAGATGGACACGGCGAACGCGCGCGAGGCCATGCGTGAGTCGGCCCTCGACGTCGAGGAGGGCGCCGACGCGCTGCTGGTCAAGCCGGCGCTCGGCTACCTGGACATCGTCCAGCGCGTTCACGACCGCTTTCCGGAGCTCCCGCTCGCCGCGTACAACGTGAGCGGCGAGTACGCGATGGTGAAGGCCGCAGCAGCGAATGGCTGGCTCGACGAGCGGGAAGCGGTGCTCGAAGTGCTGACCGGCATCCGTCGTGCAGGCGCCGATCTGATCGTCACCTACCACGCGAAGGAGGCGGCGGCCTGGCTGCGGGAGAGCGCGTGAAGGCGCGCATTGACGATCGAGCAGAGGCGGTCGCGGGCGATGCCGACGTCACCGAGCACGGTCGAACCGCAGAGGGCGACGCGACCTCGCTCGATCGCAGGCTCTTCATGCAGCTCCACGCGTTCGGCGGCGCCAGCGACAGCGGGGCGCTGGCCGCCGCGCTCGCCGGAGCCGGGATCGATGCCGTTCTGTACGAGGACGTGAACGATCCGAACGGCGTTGCCGTCCTCACGATGACCGAGGACCCGGGAGCCTTCGTCACCACAGTCCGGAGCTTCCTCCAGAGCTCGCCGTTCGCCGAGCTCGAGCGCAAGCCCGAGCTGACGATGCTCGGCCGCACCTATGCAATCGGCTACGAGCAGGACCTCGAGGAGGCGCTGGTCGAGCGGCCGCGTGGCCGCGTCCTCGACCCGAAGCTGCCGTGGGCGATCTGGTACCCGCTCCGGCGTGCGGGCTCGTTCGAGCAGCTCTCGCGAAAAGAGCAGGACACGGTTCTCATGGAACACGGGGGAGTTGGGATGGCGTTCGGCCGTGCTGGGCTCGGCTACGACATTCGACTTGCGTGCCACGGCCTCGATCAGGCAGACAACGATTTCGTCGTGGGTCTGCTCGGCCCAGAACTGCATCCGCTCTCGATCATCGTCCAGCGGATGCGGAAGACCCGCCAGACGTCGCTCCACCTCGAGCGACTCGGTCCGTTCTTCGTCGGTCGCGTAGCGTGGCAGAGCCCAGCAGATTGACGGAGAGCACGGTGAGCGAGCCGATGCCGGCCGACACCGAGCCGAACGCGCTCGTTCTGCGCGCCTATCGCGGCTTGCCAACCGAGCGGACGCCTATCTGGCTCTTGCGCCAAGCCGGGCGCTACATGCCGGAGTACCGCGCGCTACGCGAGCGGCACACAATGCTCGACCTCATCCGGACGCCCGACCTCGCCGCGCAGGTGACGCTCCAGCCGATCCAGGCGCTCGGCGTCGATGCGGCGATCATCTTCTCCGACATCCTCCCGCCGCTCGTCGGCATGGGGCTCGACCTGGACTTCGTCAAGGGCGACGGACCGGTGATCGCGAATCCGATCTCGAGCGCGCGTGACGTCGATCTCCTCGCAACGCCGCCCGGGGAGGAGTCGATGGCGGGCACGCTCGAGGCGATTCGAATC
>JACCVK010000159.1 GCA_013698195.1 Actinomycetota bacterium
CCTGCAAGGGCTCCGAGCGGATTTGGCGTCGCGGTCGGCGGGATCGCGGTGTTGAGACGCAGGAGGTCCGCCTTCCGATCCCCGGTGAAGTTGACGCCCGGGATCCCCGTCAGCAGAACCGCCACGAGATCGGCGCGATCTGTCGTCGGGGCGTCCGGCAGCACCGGATAGAGCAGGTTCACGAGGCCAGGAACCTCGGGACTCGTGTACCGCGCGAGGAAGTCGGAGTCGTTCCTCGGTTCCGACGCGTTCCAGAGATCCTTCTTCCCGATCGGGATGATGACCTCGTTCACGAGCGGATTCCCGAGCCGCGACACCTGCACGAACGGGCCGTTACGGTCGATCGTGCCGTCTCCGCGAAGGATGCTGATCTTCGGCCGGCTTGCGCTGGCGTAGATCCCGACCGTTCCGTTGGCAGCCGGAGAGCGGAGGAGATCCGTCTTCGGCACCTGGATCGCGATCGTGTGCGTGTTGTAGTTGAGGACGCCGTCCTGTCCCGCCTCGGTTGCGAGCGGGATGAGGTGCGCCATGTTGAACGGACGAAGCCCGAGCAGGTCGAAGATCGAGCCCAGATCGACGAAGAACGGGTCGTCACGCGGTCCCGCGAAGACCTTTCGGCCGCCGGCGAGATCCACGACGCCTTGCACGGCGTCGTACGTCGGATTCGAGCGCGGGCCGATGTTGGCCGGCGGGACGGGCCGGTCCGACACCATCACCGTCCGGCTGCCGCGCGCAACACGGGTAACCGTGAACGTCTGCTTGACGTTCAAGTCCGGATCCGTCGGCGACGTGACCGGCCCCGTGTTGTAGAGGAATGTGTCCGGGTTCCCGACAGTCGTCTTGAACCGGAACTGATACGTCACGTCGTCCCGTGCGTCACCGTTGTTGTCGACGTGCAGCTCGTACAGCACGCTCGGGTCGAAGCGGTAGTAGTTGGGCCCGCCCGCAGGATCCTCGAACGGGATGTAGTTCGCGATGATCGTGACGGTGTCCGGCTTGTCCGGGCTCACGAACGCATACACGTCTGTGTTGTCGGCGGACGGATCGTCGGCGATCAACGGTGCCTCGCGATGGCTCGAAGCACCTGCCGTGGACGGCCCCGCAGCGCCCAGGAACGCCGCCGCGGCGGTTGCTGCCCCAACGCCCAAGACGAGCGCGAGCAGCGCGATTGCCCTCTTCATGCTCTCCCCTTTCCGGAGATGGCGGTACGCGCTGATTCGGCGCGGGTCGCCATCTGGTTCGGCCCGGCGCGGTTAGGGTTACGCGACACCGAGAACCGCAGAGGAGGCTCGATGGACCGGGATCAATACGTCGTCTGGATCACCATCCGCACCATCGCGCCAGACAGCTGGGAGAAGTTCCGGCAGGCCTGGCGGCCGAAGGAGTTTCCCGAGGGGATGCTGCGGGCGTACGAATGCGACGCGCCTGAGAGAAACGAGATCGTGGGGATCGCGATCTGGGATTCGGCCGAGTCGTGCGAGACCTATCGCCTGTCAGAGGTCGAGGCCGATCGCCGCGCGGCGATGGCTCCGTTCATCCAGTCGGAGAGCTCGAGCGTGTACGTCGGCCGGGAGCTCGGAATCCCGAGCGACTGACCGCGCGTCCGCTCAGGCTTCGAGTCTGGAGCGGACGAGCTCGGAGACGACGCGCGGGTTCGCCTTCCCGTCAGTCTCCTTCATGACCTGGCCGACGAAGAACCCAAGTAGGCCTTGCTTGCCGTTTCGGAACGCCTCGACCTGACCCGGGTTGGCCTCGAGAACGCGCGCGACGATGGGCTCGAGCTCTGCTGAGTCCGCCACGGCCTCCTGCGTGAGGTAGGGCTCCGCCGAGAACCCGGGATCGCCGAGCTTCGCGATCGCCTCGTCGAATGCCGTGCGCGGAATCCGGTCGCGTGCGCCGACGAGCTTTGCGAGCTCCGCCGGTGAGACCGCCCCCAGATCGACCCCCGCACCGACGAGCGCGTTCGCGATCACGTTCGCAGCCGCGGTGCGGTCGGCCCCGGCCGCAACCGTCTCCCCCCACAGCCGGTCGAGACCCCCCGTGACGAGCACGGTCGCGCGGTCGAGATCGAGCGCCGCCTCGAGCCTGCGAATGCGCTCGGCGGGCAGCTCGGGCAGCTCGGCGCACAGGGCCTCGACGAGATCCGCGGGCGGCTCGACGGGCACGAGGTCGGGCTCGGGGAAATAGCGGTAGTCGTCGGCCTCCTCCTTCGAGCGGCGCGCCGTGAGCGTGCCGGTCGCGGCATCGAAGTCGTACGTCTGCTGACGCACCTCGTCGCCGGAGTCCCAGACGCCGATCTGGCGCTCCACCTCGGCCTCGATCCCGCGCGCGATGAAGTTGAACGAGTTCATGTTCTTGATCTCCGTGCGGGTGCGCAGCTCGTCCGAGCCCGTTGGCCGCACCGAGACGTTGGCATCGACTCGCAGCGCGCCTTTCTCCATCTCGGCGTCCGAGATCCCGAGCTCAACAACGGTCTGCCTGAGGAGTTGCAGGAACCGCCTCGCTTCGTCCGCCGAGCGGATGTCAGGCGCGGTTACGATCTCGACGAGGGGCGTTCCGCCCCGGTTGAAGTCGATCAGCGAGTAGTCGGCCCCACCGATCCGGCCGGAGCGGCCGCCTACGTGAATCGTCTTCGCGGCGTCCTCCTCGAGGTGCGCACGCACGATTCCGATCACACGATCACCTTCCGCAGTCGGGAGTAGCATCTTGCCATTAATGCAAGACGGTAAGTCATACTGAGAGATTTGATAGCCCTTCGGTAGATCCGGGTACGGATAGTGCTTCCGGGCGAAGACAGCGTGCTGGGCGATCTCACAGCCGAGGGCAAGCCCAAGCTTGATCGTCCACTCGACGGCGCGTCGGTTGATCACCGGCAACGCACCTGGGAACCCGAGGCAAACAGGGCAGGTCTGGGTGTTCTCCCCCGCGCCGAAGCCGACCGGGCAACGGCAGAACACCTTCGTCCGCGTCTTGAGGTGCACGTGAACCTCGAGCCCGATGACAGGTTCCCAGCTCATCGCAAGCGCTCCGGAACGGTGTCGAAGCCAATCGCCTGCTCGAACGCGTGGCCGATGCGGAAGAGCCCGTTCTCGCCGAACTGCCGGCCGATGAGCTGAAGGCCCACCGGCAACCCATCTGACAAGCCGCACGGGATCGAGAGCCCGGGCAGTCCGGCGAGACACGACGGAATCGTCAGGAGGTCGCAGGCGTACATCGCCAGCGGATCCGCGGCCTTGTCGCCGATAGGGAAGGCGACAGTCGGAGACGTCGGCGTGACGATCGCATCGAAGCCCTCGAGCGCGTCACGGTGCTCACGAATGAGGAGCGTCCGCACGCGCTGAGCCTGCCCGTAGTACGCGTCGTAGTAGCCGGCCGAGAGCGCGTACGTGCCAAGCATGATGCGCCTCTTTGGCTCCGGGCCGAACCCATCGTCCCGCGTCTCCTCAACCATCTCGTCATACGCCGAAGCCGGCGTGCGCAAGCCGTACCGCACGCCGTCGTAGCGGGCGAGGTTCGACGACGCCTCCGCCGGCGCCACGAGGTAGTAGCACGGCATCCCGTAGCGATACGAGAGCGGGAGGTCGCACTCCCCCACCTCGGCGCTCAGGTCGCGCGCCCGCTCGAGCGACGCCTCGAACGCTGCCCGCACGCCGGGCTCGATCGCGTCGAGGTCGCCGACCTGCTTCGGCACGGCGAGACGTACCCCGGCGAGCGAGTCGCCCTCGGGCAGCTGCACCGCCTCCGGCAACTCGGCCGTCGTCGAGTCGAGCGGATCGCGTCCGGCGACGATCGAGTAGAGGAGCGCGACATCGCGCACGGTCCTCGCGACCGGGCCGACCTGGTCGAGGCTCGATGCGAACGCGACGACGCCGTAGCGCGAGACCGTCCCGTACGTAGGCCGCAGCCCCACATTCCCGCATAGCGCCGAGGGCTGCTTGATCGAGCCGCCGGTGTCGGAGCCGAGCCCCCACGGCGCGAGACCGGCCGACACGGCCGCTGCCGTCCCACCGCCCGATCCGCCGGGAACACGTGCCGGATCCCACGGGTTGCGCGAGGGACCCCACGCCGAGTTCTCGGTCGACGAGCCCATCGCGAACTCGTCCGTATTCGTCTTGCCGAGCAGCGAGAGCCCGGCGCCCTTCACCCTCGCGGCGACGGTCGCGTCGAAGACGGGCGTGTACCCGCTGAGGATCCGCGACCCGGCCGTCGTCTCGATGCCCTTCGTGGAGATGACGTCCTTGAGCGCGATCGGGATGCCGTCGCCGCTCGGCTCCTCCGACGTGCGGAGGTAGCAGTGCAGCTCGCCGTCGAGCTCCGCGATCGCGCCCAAGTACGCAGCGTGGAGCTCGCCGGCCGACAGCTCGCCGCGCTCGAGCAGCCCCATCGCTCCCTCGGCAGTGAGTCGCAGCGTGTCGATCATTCGCCGACCGGTGGGACGCGGAAGTGGTCGCCGGAGCGATCCGGCGCGTTCGCGAAGACCTCGTCGAGCGAGAGCGACGGGCGCGGCTCGTCCTCGTCCCAGACGTTGACGAGGTCGAGCGGATGCGACGTCGGCGGCACGTCGGCGAGATCGAGCTCGGCGACCACGCCGACCGCGTCGAGGATCGCGCCGAGCTCATCGGTGAGCCGCCCTAGCTCCTCGTCGGTCAGCGCGAGCCACGCAAGCCGCGCGGCGTGGAGCACCTCTTCTCGGGTGATCGCCATCTCGATGATCCTCTCAGGAAGAACGGGCCGTGATTTCTGCGGATACCGGTATCACACC
>JACCVK010000188.1 GCA_013698195.1 Actinomycetota bacterium
TGGCAGACGAGGATCGGCGCCTTCAAGATGCCGAGCTGCCGGCCCTAGGCATCAGACTACGACAGGCGCGGAAACCATCCCGCGCCTGTCGTTGCCGCTCTCGGAACGTATGAAGGGAGGCGGTGCCGCTTTACCGCCTCCCTTCGACCGTCGCGCTTAGCGCAGCCGGACGGGGACCTGCACGAGCCGCGTCCCGTAGACGCCACCGAGCGCCGGATCGCCGCTGCGGTAAGCCTTGACGAAGAACTGGACTGCGGTCCTGGCCTTCGGCGGGAAGTCGGCTTCCGGCACGAGCTCGTACGTCACCCAGCCGTCGGCTGCCGTGAGCCGTTGGTTGCCGCCGGTCGTCACCTTGGGCGTCGAGCGGATGAAGACGAACGCGTCGCGCACGACGAACGCGCGCGAGTCTTTCACCCGGATCCGCACGACGATCGTCTGTCGGCGATTGGTCAACCGGCTCGGTGAGAACCGAACCTCCGAGACAACCAAGCGCTGGTTGCTCGCGACGCTGGTCGCGGGAATCGAGTACTCACCCGACGAGAGTCGCACGGCGCCGGCCGGAAGCGGCTCGGCACCGGTGGTCGACTCCCCGGAGAGCACGGTGACCGACGTGATCGCGTTCCTCGCCGTGACGTTGAAGCGAACTTTGCGACCGACGTCCGCCGACGTCACCCGGTACGACCGCCCGTTGGCGCCCGCGATTGCCACGCACTCGCCCCCCGCCGAGTTGCAGCGCAGCCATGCATACGAGAACGTGATCGGCTGCCTGCCGCTCCAGCGGCCGGGATCGGCGGAAACGACCGAGCCGACGAGCACCACGCCGCGGACGTTTGGCTGGGTCAGGAGCACGGGAGGCCCGACGACGGTTGCCGTCGGGTTCGACGCGACCGTCTGCGAGCCGTCGGCGTTCGACGCCGTGACGCGGACGCGCATGCGAAAGCCGTTGTCCGCGCTCGTCAGTACATACGAGGACCCCGTCGCACCGGAGATCGAGATGCAGTCGCTCCCATCGGGAAGTCCTCCGCCCGCACCGCACCGCACCCAGCGGTACGCGTACGAGAGCGAGCCTCCGGCCCACGATCCTCGCGATGCGGAAAGACGCCTGCCTTGCTCGGCGGCTCCGGTGATACGTGGCTCTGCCGTGTTGCGAGGAACAGCAGATGCCGCCGAAGAACCGGCTGACGGCAGCACGAGCGCACCGAGAGCGAGCGCCCAGCCCAGGATCAGGGCGAACGCAATGGGTACGCCGCCTCTGTGGCGCTTACGCCAGTGGTGTGAGTCGATGGTCGGGTGCATGGACTCCCTCCTTCTTTCGCATGTCCCTCCAACACCGAGTTATGACGTGGCACATGGCACGAGGATTCGATTCCTTGCGGACTTCTTACAGCCGCTCACAGTTCCCACACGGGTGAGACCGGGCAGGAATTGCGGAGCGCATTGGCTATAGTCCTCAGCCGCTCATGGCCGTCCCGAAGAAGAAAACGTCGAAAGCGAGGCGCGACAAGCGCCGCGCGACCCATGCGATCTCCGCTCCGCGAGTCCAGGTTTGCCCGAACTGCCGGCAGCCGAAGCTCGCCCATCGCATGTGTCCGAACTGCAAGACGTACCGGGGCCGAGAGGTCGAGCCGCTCCGCATCCAGGCTCCCTAGGAACTACACCTAAGGCTCCCACCGGAGCGGTAGCGATACTCCCCGGATGATCCGGGTCGCGGTCGATGCTCTCGGGGGAGACCGGGCACCGGAGGAGATCGTCCTCGGCGCCGTCGCTGCTGCCTCCGACGAGGTCGAGCCGATCCTCTTCGGGCCGGCGGGACTCGACGTGCAGGGGCTCCGCTCCGTCGAGACCGCCGCGGGAATCGGCATGGACGCGGCGCCGGTGGAGGCGGTGCGGGCGAATCCCGACTCGTCGCTCGTGCGCGCGGTGCGCGCGGTCGCTGACGGAGAGGCAGACGCTCTCGTCTCGGCGGGCAACACCGGGGCCACGCTCGCCGCATCGCTCCTGCACATCCGGCGTCTTCCGGCGGTCCACCGGCCGGCGATCGCGGTGGTCCTGCCCGCGCGAGCCGGTCCGACCGTTCTCATCGACGC
>JACCVK010000243.1 GCA_013698195.1 Actinomycetota bacterium
ACGACACGCTGCTCGCGAATCTCGACCCAAGTCTCGAGCGAGCCCCTTTGCCGGAGACGCCCCTACCGCTCTTCGATCGGTTCCCGGACGGGTTGACGACCGCAGAGGTCGCGGCGCTGCTCGCCGACGGGCCGGATCCGGCCCCGGACTTCGAGCGCACAGAGGGGGTGCTGCTCGAGCTCGCCGCCGAAGGCTTGGCGCGGCGCGAACCGCTCGGTCAGGACGCTGTCTGGAGCTCCGCGGAGCGGCCGGGAGAGCGTCCCTGAGTCAGCGGTTTCGCCTCCGACAACGGCCACAGTCTCCCGAAGGGGTTGACATAACGGCCCCCAGCGGGTAGGAACCTACCGAGTTACTGCGGACAAGGGGTAGGGGATGCAGGGAAAAAGGCGCGACTGCGGTCGGCCTGATGGGGTGACCCATCGGCGTGAGCACGTCGCGGTTCAAGTCGTGGATCCGGACGCCGCGATTCGGGACGTCGTCGGTCCTTCGCCCAGCCGGACTCGGGACGACTTGCTGCGACGCGCGCTCGTAGCAGGTGGCACGCTGGCGCTCGGCGGGGTCGCCGTCGCCGGGCTGCCGCGTATCGCCACCTCGGCCCCGTCTCCGTCTCAGGATGTGCGAATCCTCAACCTCGTGTTGCTCCTCGAGTACGTCGAGGACGAGTTCTACGCTGCCGCGGTCGACGAGGGTGTGCTGACGGGCGAGCTGCGTCAGTTCGCCACGGTGGTCGGTGGTCACGAGCGAGCGCATGTGGCGTTCCTCGAGAAGACGCTCGGAAGCGCCGCGCGCGAACGGCCGAGCGTCGACTTCGGTGATTCCGTCACGGACGAGGCCAAGTTCATCGCTGCCGCCATGTCGCTCGAGGACCTCGGCGTCGCCGCCTACAACGGCCAAGCGGCGAATCTGACCAAGGGGACTCTTGCCGCGGCGGCACGCATCGTCTCGGTCGAGGCGCGTCACGCCGCCTGGATTCGCTTCATCGCCGGTGAGGTACCGGCACCCCAGCCCACCGACCAGCCTGCAACGGCGGAACAGGTATCGGCCCGTGTGCGCAAGACGGGGTTCGTGCAGTCATGAGAGCCCACGGGAGCGACGGGTATTTGGATGGGCTGACGCTGGCCGAGGTTGACTGCGACGGCGCGCTCCGCGAGGCGTTCGAACGCGTCGGTGGCGATTCGAGGGCCGACTTCCTGCGGAAGGCGACCGTGGGCGGTGCAGTGCTTCTCGGCGCCTTCGCGCTGACCGATGACGCCGACGCCGCACCGAATCCAGGCGACGCGGCGATTCTCAACTACGCCCTGACGCTCGAGTACCTCCAGGCCGCGTTCTACACGGAGGCCGAGCGCGAGAAGGTTCTGCGCGGCAACGCGCGCAAGGCAGCCTCGGTCGTCGGCCCCGTCGAGCGCGCGCATGTGAGCGCGTTTCGCAAGGTGCTGGGCAGCGCCGCCGTTAAGCGCCCCACGTTCAACTTCCGCGGTGCGACGGAGAACGAGAAGCTGTTCTTGAAGACTGCGGTCGCGTTCGAAGATCTCGCAGTTGCCGCGTACAAGGCCCAAGCGCCGCGACTAAAGGCGCCTTCTGTCCTGGCCGTCGCGGTTTCCATCCACTCGGTCGAGGCGCGCCACGCGGGCTGGATGCGGCGACTCTCAGGTGTGCTCCCAGCCGCCCAGGCATTCGACGACGCGATCGACAAGCCCGAGGCATTGCGCATCGTCGACTCGACCGGTTTCGTCGCAGCCGCGGCCAAGACCAAAACCAAGAAGAAGCCCCGATTTACGGGCTAGGCAGGGGGCGGTCGAGCGCATGCGCGGCTTCACGCTTGCCCTCGTAGTTCTCGGCATCGTCTCGGGGACGGCGCTTATTGCGGCCAAGCTGTACTCGTCTCGCGGTGATTCCTCCGGTGGCGACGTCGCCGCCCCGGACTCTTCGACGCTTCCCGCGCCGCCCACGGCGGCGTTCACGATTCCCCGGCCGCGTGCGCTCTCGACGCCGGTGGGTACGACTCGGTGGGCTCCCGTGCTCCGGACGACTTCGGTCCGCGCTGCCCCTCGCCGTCAAGCTCGAGCGCTGGAGCGTCTTGGCCCCGTGACGCCCGAAGGCACGTCAAACATCGTTCCCGTCCTCGCGCGCCGTGCGGATGACGCGGGGCAGCTTTGGATGCGAGTTCGCGTTCCAGCACTGCCCGTCAACCGAGAGGGATGGGTGCCGCGGGTCACACTCGGCGGCTACACGGTCGTCAGCACCCGCCTCGTCGTCGACCTGGATCGGTTCGAGGCGACCCTCTACTCGAGTGACAAGCCGGTCTTCGAGGCTCCGATCGGTGTGGGCACGGCGAACGCTCCTACGCCGC
>JACCVK010000251.1 GCA_013698195.1 Actinomycetota bacterium
TCGACACGATGTCCTGCACCGAGTGCGGGCGCTGCCAGGACGTCTGCCCCGCCTACGCCACCGGCAAGAAGCTCTCGCCGAAGCTTCTCATCATGGACCTGCGTGACCACGTCTTCGCCGAAGGGCCACGCGTGGTGCGCGAGGACGGCTTCGAGCCGACACCGCTCGTGCCGAACGCCGTCACGGACGAGGTCGTGTGGGACTGCGTTACGTGCGGCGCGTGCGTGCAGGAGTGCCCCGTCGCGATCGAGCACGTCGACCACATCGTCGACCTCCGCCGGCACCTCGTCATGGTCGACGCACGCTTCCCCGCGGAAGCCGAGCCGATGCTCCGAGACGTCGAGCGAAGCTCGAATCCGTGGGGGAAGCCGCAGGACGAGCGGGCCGCGTGGGCCGAGGGCCTCGGAGTCCGTGTTCTGAAGGAGGGAAGCAAGCCGCCGGAGATCCTCTACTGGGTCGGCTGCGCAGCTTCGTTCGACGAGCGCGCCCGCCTCGCGGCCGAGTCGACGGTGAAGCTCCTCCTCGCCGCCCGCCTCGACGTCGCCATCCTCGGTCCACGCGAGTCGTGCACCGGAGACCCGGCGAGGCGAATGGGCAACGAGTACGTGTTCCAGTCCTTCGCGGAGCAGAACGTCGCGACGCTAGACGCGGCCGGCGTGACGAAGATCGTCGCGAGCTGCCCGCATTGCTTCAACACGCTCGCGAACGAATATCCCGACTTCGGCGGTCGCTACGAGGTCGTCCATCACACGGAGCTGCTCGCCGATCTCGTGCGCCGCGGCCGGCTCAAGCCCGCGCCCTCGGGGGACACGATCACCTATCACGACTCCTGCTACCTCGCGCGGCACAACGACGTTCTCGAATCGCCCCGCGAGCTGGTCGCAGCGGTCGGCGAGCCCATCGAGATGGAGCGAAGCGGAAAACGCACCTTCTGTTGCGGGGCCGGAGGCGCCCACATGTGGATGGAGGAGCGCGGCAAGGCGATCAACGAGGAACGCGTGCGTGAGGCGGCCGAGACCGGAGCCGAGACCCTCGCGGTCGCGTGTCCGTTCTGCACGATCATGCTCGACGACGGCGTCCGTCAGACGGGCCGCGACCTTCGCGTCGCCGATGTCTCGACGCTGCTCGTCGAGGCGCTCGAGCGCTCTTGACCCGAGACGAATACGACTTCGTGATCGTCGGCGGCGGGTCGGCGGGCTGCGTTCTCGCGAATCGGTTGAGCGCCGATCCTTCCGCGAGCGTGCTCGTGCTCGAGGCCGGACGCCCGGATTCCTGGTGGGACGTGTACATCCACATGCCGGCCGCGTTCTCGTTCCCGATCGGGTCGAAGCGCTACGACTGGCGCTACGCGTCCGAGCCTGAGCCGTATATGCAGGGCCGTCGCGTCACGCACGCCCGCGGCAAGGTGCTAGGCGGCTCGAGCTCGATCAACGGGATGATCTTTCAGCGCGGAAACGCGCTCGACTTCGAGAAGTGGGCCGCCGATCCCGGCCTCGAGCACTGGGACTACGCGCACTGCCTTCCCTACTTCAAGCGCATGGAGACATGCGTCGAAGGCGCGGACGAGTACCGAGGAGGCGAGGGGCCGCTCGTCGTGGAGCGTGGGTCGGCGAGCAATCCGTTGTTCGCCGCGTTCCTGGAGGCCGTGCAGCAGGCGGGCTACGCGCTGACGGAGGACGTGAACGGACAGCGTCAGGAAGGCTTCGCTCGCTTCGACCGCAACGTCCATCGAGCCCGCCGGCTGAGCGCGGCTCGCGCGTACCTCCATCCGGTGAGGAAACGACCCAACCTCGAGGTCACGTGCCGGGCTCTCGTCACCCGCGTGCTCTTCGAGGGCACGCGAGCGGTGGGTATCGAGTTCGCGAAGGCGGGAGGTTTCGAGCGCGTGCGTGCACGCGAGGTGATCCTCTGCGGCGGCGCGATCAACTCGCCCCAGCTCCTCCAGCTCTCGGGCGTCGGGAGCCGTGAGCAGCTCGAGTCCGTCGGCGTCGGCGTCGTCCACGAGCTTCCGGGCGTGGGCGAGAACCTCCAGGACCATCTCGAGGTCTATGTCCAGCACGAGTGCACGAAGGCGATCTCGGTCGCGCCCGCCCTGAAGTGGCGCAATCGTCCGTGGGTCGGCTTCCGCTGGCTCTTCTTCCGCGACGGGCCCGGGGCGACGAACCACTTCGAGGCCGGTGGCTTCGTGCGCTCGAATGAGGAGGTGCCGTATCCGAACCTCATGTTCCACTTCCTGCCGCTCGCGATCCGCTACGACGGAACGCAACCGGCGGGCGACCACGGCTACCAGGTGCACGTCGGGCCGATGAACTCGGACGTGCGCGGCTCGGTGAAAATCACCTCGGCGAACGCACACGTCCCCCCCGCGCTCCAGTTCAACTACCTCTCGACCGAACAGGATCGCCGCGAGTGGCTCGAGGCGATTGCGTGCGCGCGCGACATCCTCGCCCAGGCGGCGTTCGCGGAGTACGACGCGGGCGAGATCTCACCTGGCCCGGACGTACAGACCGACGAGGAGATCCTGGACTGGGTCGGCCGCGATGCCGAGACCGCGCTCCACCCTTCGTGCTCGTGCCGCATGGGGGTGGACGAGCTCGCAGTCGTCGACCCTGGGACACTCCGCGTGCACGGGCTCGAAGGCCTTCGCATCGTCGACGCCTCGGTGATGCCCTACGTGACGAATGCGAACATCTACGCGCCGGTGATGATGATCGCCGAGAAGGCCGCGGATCTCATCCTCGGCGCGACGCCACTTGCTCCGGAGCGCGTCGACTTCTACCGTCACACGCTCACGGAAACGAACGTCGTCGCCTAATCGAAGGACGAAAGGGGCTTACAGCCGCTCCGCCACTTTGCGTATTGCGGTTGGGGCACCGGGCAGGCCGCCACGCGCCGGCGTGTATTCCGTCTCCACGGCTCGACTCTCGCGCGCCGCCGGCTGAGCGTCAACGAAGACGGCGGCTACAGGAGGAGTCGATCGACTGCGAGCGCTGCGGCCACAACAGCCTCAGTAACGCGGCTCTCGCTGCCACGCGACGGAAATCGGTACGCCGGCCCGTGGACGTGGATCGCCGCGATCGCGTTCCCGCTCGCGTCGTGTATCGGCGCCGCCACCGAGTTGATCCCCTCGGCGTACTCCTCGAGACCCCACGCGTAGCCGCTTCGCCGCACGTCCTCGAGTCGGGCGCGAAGCTGCTCGGCGTCGATCACCGTCTGCGGCGTCAGCGCGGCGAGATCGTGCGCGAGGTATCCGGCGATCGCCTCTGCAGGCCAGTCGGCGAGTAGAACGAGCCCCGACGGAACCGTGTGCAGCGGCGCGCGCGTCCCAGTCCAGTCCCGCACCTGCACCGGGTGGTCGCACTCGACCTGCTCGACGTAGAGAACGTCGTAGCCGTCCGGCAGCCCCAGGCCGGCGTCCTCGCCGAGCGCCGCAACGAGATCGACGAGCTCGGGGCGCGCGAGCGCTGCCAGGCTTCGCTCTTGCGGGACTGAACGCGCGAACGCCTCAACCGAGGGACCGACGCGCCAGCGCCGGCCGTCGGCACGCTCGACCGCACCGAGGTCCTCGAGCGAAGACAGCAGCCGGGCAACGGTGCTCTTCGGCAGGTCGAGGCGATCGGCGAGCGCGGTGACTCCCGCCGGTCGCGTGGCCACGGCGTCGAGGATCGCGAATGCACGCTCGACCGACTGCACCATTGCGCTACCACCCCTTTCGGGCCTAGAATGTCTCACGATACAGCACTGTTCCACGATGCGGGACAAACGGGGATCATGAACGCGGACTCAGACGCGCAAGAAGTCGATCTCGGGTCACTGGTTGACGACGATCTCGTCGCCCAGATGCACGACGACCTCTACGACGGGCTCGCGGCCGAGATCCTCGAGGGCACGGAGATCCTGCTCGAGCGCGGTTGGGGCCCCGACAAGGTGCTGAACGACGCGCTCGTCGAGGGTATGCGGATCGTCGGTATCGACTTCCGCGACGGAATCCTCTTCGTGCCGGAGGTGCTGCTCGCCGCCAACGCGATGAAGGGCGGCATGGGGATTCTCCGTCCCCTGCTTGCCGAGACGGGTGCCGAGCGCATGGGAACGGTCGTGATCGGCACCGTCAAGGGCGACATCCACGACATCGGCAAGAACCTCGTCGGGATGATGCTCGAGGGCGCCGGCTTCGAGGTGATCGACCTCGGCATCAACAACCCCGTCGAGGCGTACCTCGAGGCGCTCGAGGAGCACAAGCCGGACATCCTCGGCATGTCGGCGCTCCTGACAACCACCATGCCCTACATGAAGGTCGTCATTGGCGCGCTCGAGGAGAAAGGTCTGCGCAACGACCAGATCGTCCTCGTCGGGGGAGCGCCGCTCAACGAGGAGTTCGGGAAGGCCGTCGGTGCCGACGCGTACTGTCGCGACGCGGCCGTCGCCGCCGAGACCGCACAAGCCCTGGTGCTCGCACGCCGTGCAGCCGCTGCCACAGCTTCTTGACGAAGAGCACGTCTTCGAGGCCGAGCGGCCCGAAGTGCTCATTCTCGCGTGCGGCGCCATTGCCCGTGAGGTGCTCGCGGTCATCGAGCTGAACGGCTGGACGCACGTGACCGTCCGCTGCCTCCCGGGGAAGCTCCATTCGACTCCGGCGAAGATCGCGCCAGCCGTTGACGCGAAGCTGCGGGAGCTCAAAGGCGACTACGAGCGCATCTTTGTCGCGTACGCAGACTGTGGCACGGCAGGCGAGCTCGACAAGGTTCTCGATGTCCACGGTGTGGAGCGGCTTCCGGGAGCGCACTGCTACGGCTTCTTCGCCGGAAACGACGCCTGGCAGATCATGCACGACGCCGAGCCGGCGACCTTCTATCTCACCGACTTCCTCGCGCGGCACTTCGACTCGCTCGTCGTGAAGAGCCTGAAGCTCGACCGCCATCCGGAGCTCAAGCCCCTGATCTTCGGGAACTACAAGCGGCTCGTATACCTCGCGCAGACCGACAACCCCGATCTCGTCGAGCGCGCACGGAAGGCCGCCGACTACCTCGGCGTCACCTTCGAGCAGCGCCGCACGGGCTACGGCGAGCTCCTTCCTTCGCTTGAGCGGTTCGCGAATGCCTGAGCAGCCGGCCAAACTCACCGTCATCTGGTGGCGCGACATCCCGGCCCAGGTGACGGCGAAGGCCGGTCGAGCGACCGCGCGCGCCCAGCTTGGCGACCGCTTCCAGGAGGCGATCGACGCTGCGGCGATGAGCGCCGGCCTCCTCGACTCCGACGACTACCTCGAGGAGTGGCGGCGAGT
>JACCVK010000287.1 GCA_013698195.1 Actinomycetota bacterium
AACGTGTCGCCCCAGCCGATGATGTGGCCTGGTGGCCACCAGTGCTCCCAAAACGGATGGTCCGCCTCGGAGACGAGCACGGTCTTGAACCCGCGTGCTCGCGAGCCGTCCGCGCGAAAGACCTGGAGCTCGTTGAGGCGCTCCATGTCGAAGTAGAGCGATCCCTCGGTGCCGTTGATCTCCCACTGAAATGCATTCCGCCGGCCGAGCGCGAGCCGCGTCGCCTCAATCGTGCCGACGGCGCCGCCTTCGAACTCGACCGTCGCCTCGACGGCGTCGTCCACCTCGCGGCCGGGGATGAACGTGCGGACGAGCCCTCCGACCCCACCGATCTCCCCGACGAGGTAACGGGCGAGGTCGACCACGTGCGCTGCCAGGTCGCCGAGCGCGCCCGAGCCGGCGCTCGCGCTGTCGAAGCGCCATATCTGCTCGCGTGTGTCGCCCCAGTCCTGGAGGTATCGCCCGCGAAAGTGACGGATGTCGCCGAGCTCGCCCGCCTCGATCATCTCGCGCGCGAGGCGCACGGCGGGCACGAATCGGTAGTTGAACGCGCACATGTGCTTGACGCCGGTAACGGCCACGGCACGCCAGATCTCGTAGCTCTCGTCGGCGTCTCGCCCGAGCGGCTTCTCGCAGACGACGTGCTTGCCCGCCTCTGCCGCGGCGATCGTCGGTTCGGCGTGCAGCGCGTTCGGACCCAGGTTGTCGAGCAGTCCAATCTCGGGATCTCCGACGATCTCCTCCCACCTGCTCGTCCAGCGCTCGAATCCGTAGCGCGTCGCTGCCTCGGCGACGGCGTCCTCGTTCCGGCCGGCGAGCGCGACGAGCCGCGGTCTGAGCGGGGGCGGCCAGGTCATGTAGCCGATCTTGTGGAGGGCGTTCGAGTGCGCCTTGCCCATGAACGCATAGCCGAGCATGCCGATGCCGATCTCGGGTATGTCGTTGCCGGTCACGGAACTTCCTCGCTCCCTCGCCTCGCGTACTCGCGCGTGATACTAGGCCGCTCACCGACCGTAGCGGGGGAGCAACTCGACATGAAGACTTCGCTTGGAATCTGGGCATTCGGGCCCATGGTCACCCGCTTCGTACCCGGGGGCTACAAGCCAGAGAGCGCGGGCGAGACGACCGTCGAGCGCGTGCGGCAAGCCGTGGAGGGGCTCGGGGACCTCATCGACGGCTACGAGTTCCACTACCCGCAGGAGCTGAGCGAGCAGAACGTCGACGAGGTGAGGGGCGCGCTCGACACGCACGACGTGTACTGCATCGCGACGGGCCTTCATCTCGACCCGCGATTCGGCAAAGGTGGCCTCGTGTCGCCGGATCCCGCCACACGCAAGGAAGCCGTGAACCGGACGCTTGAAGCGATCGACTTCTCCGGCGAGCTCGGCGCGCACTTCATCATCTGGCCGGGGGGCGAGGGCTACAACTACCCGTTCCAGACGCCGTACGCCGAGTCGTGGGCGTGGCTCGTGGACGGGATCGGGCAGGCCGCGCAGCGGTGCAAAGACCACGGGATCTCGCTCTTTCTCGAGCACAAGAACTCCGAGCCGGCGATGAAGATCCTGATGCGGAACATCGGTATGACCTTGCACGTGATCCACTCACTCCGCGGGCAGGGCCTCGACAACGTAAAGGTCAACATGGACTGGCAGCACCTGCTCATGAACGGCGAGAGTCTGGCCGAGTACGCGGCTCTGCTCGCGGCCGAGGGCTTGCTCGGGCACCAGCACGCGAACTCGGGTTGGGGCACGTTCGACGACGACAACATGGTGGGCGCGACCGCGTTCATGGAGACGCTCGAGCTGGCCGTGGAGCTCCGCCGGGCCGCCTACGGCGAGAACGGCGAGAGGCTCGGCTTCGATCTGTACCCGTACACGGAGGACGCGGTCGCGGCCGTGAAACGCAGCGTGCTCCAGTGGCGCTTCATCGACTCGATCGCCGCCAGGATCGACGACGCGGCGCTCCGCGAGGCGCAAATGCGCAAAGACGCGGTGCGGGCATACGAGCTCGTCTACGCGGCACTCGGCGAGCAGTGACCGCACTCGTCGGCCTGGACGTCGGGACGACCGGCGTCAAGGCGATCGCCATCACGCCGGAAGGCGAGGTCGTCTCGTTGGCGGAGGAGGCGTATCCGCTCAAGACACCGCGGCCCGGTTGGTCGGAGCAGGATCCCGAGGATTGGTGGCGTGCGAGCGAGAGCGCGCTCGGGCGCCTGGGCGTGGACCCGCTGCGCATCGGCTTCTCGGGCCAGATGCACGGTCTCGTCTGCCTCGACGAGCATGACCGCGTCTTGCGTCCAGCCATCCTCTGGAACGACCAGCGCACCGGAGTCGAGTGCGCGGAGATCGAGAGGCTGGTCGGGCTCGAGCGGCTGATCTCCCTCACCGGCAACAGGGCGCTCCCGGGCTTCACGGCGCCCAAGCTGCTCTGGCTGCGCCGTCACGAGCCGGACATCTACATGCGCATCAGCCGGATCGTGCTCCCCAAGGACTACGTGCGTCTGCGCCTGAGCCGCGAGTGGGTCATCGACGCGGCGGATGCGTCGGGCACGCTGCTCTTCGACGTCGCTCACCGGCGCTGGAGCGACGAGATGCTCGCCGCGCTCGAGATCCCGTGCGAGTGGCTCCCACCCGTCCAGGAGTCGACCGAGATCGCGGGTGCCGGCGACCAACAAGCCGCTGCCCTCGGAGTCGGCGTCATCGAGCCGGGGATGATCTCGGTCGTCCTCGGAACGTCGGGAGTCGTCCTCGCAGCCCTCCCGGAGTATGCGCACGACGCGGGCGCACGCCTTCACGCCTTCTGTCACGCGGTCCCGGCGACGTGGGAGGCGATGGGGGTGGTGCTGAACGCCGCGGGCTCGCTCCGCTGGTTCCGAGACGCACTCGCGCCCTCGACGCCCTTCGACGAGCTGACCGCGGAGGCGGCGCCGTGGGCCGCGGGGAGCGAGGACCTGACCTTCCTCCCCTACCTCCAGGGCGAGCGCACTCCGCACGCGGATCCGGACGCTCGGGCCGCCTTCGCAGGGCTGACACTGCGCCACGATCGCGGCGCGCTGGTTCGCGCCGTGCTCGAGGGTGTCGCGTACGGACTGCGCGACTCGCTCGAGCTCCTGCGAGACCTTGGCGTGACTGCCTCGGTGGGACGCGTCTCCGGAGGCGGAGCCCGGAGCAGGTTATGGCTCAAGATCGTCGCCTCCGTTCTCGGGCTGCCGCTCGAGCGGCCCGTCGTCGAGGAGGGCTCAGCCTACGGGGCGGCCCTCCTCGCGGGCGTCGCAGGAGGCGTCTTCACCGACGCACGCGAGGCGGTCGCCGCGTGCGTGCGCGTGCGCGAGACGGTCGAGCCGAACCCTGACTGGGCGTTTGCCTACGACGCGGGATACGCTCGCTTTCGCGCGCTGTATCCCGCCGTACGAGGAGTGGAGGAGCCATGATGGGGGACGGAGCTGCCTCGGAGCCAGTCCGTTTCGGCATCCTCTCGACGGCGCATATCAACCGGCTCGTCATCCCAGGCGCCCACGCGTCGGACAAAGTCGAGCTGGTCGCGGTCGCGAGCCGCGAGCAGACCCGGGCGGAGGAGTACGCACGCACGTGGGAGATCGAGCTTGCCTACGGCTCGTACGACGCCCTGCTCGAGGACCCGGACGTCGAGGCTGTCTACATCTCGCTGCCCAACACCATGCATTGCGACTGGTCGATCAAGGCCGTCGAAGCAGGCAAGCATGTCCTCTGCGAGAAACCGATGAGCCGCCATCCGGCCGAGGTCGAGGGAGCATTCGACGCCGCCGAGCGTGCCGGCCGCCTGCTCAGCGAGGCGTTCATGTACCGGCACAACCCGCAGACGAAACGACTCGCCGAGCTCGTCTCCGAGGGCGCCATCGGCGAGTTGCGGCTCGTGCGCTCCGCGTTCAGCTACTCCCTGTACGACGCGGAGAACATCCGCCTGCGCACCGACGTCGAGGGTGGAAGCCTCATGGATGTCGGCTGCTACTGCGTCAGCGGATCGCGACTGCTCGGAGGCGAGCCCGAGAGCGTGTTCGGCCAGGCTTACGTGGGGGCGAGGGGGACCGACTGGGTCTTCGCCGGCGCGATGCGGTTTCCCGGGGACGTCTTCGCGCAGTTCGACTGCGGAACGTGCCTCCCCGAGCGCGACGAGCTCGAGGTAGTCGGCACCGAGGGCTCGCTCTTCCTGGACGACCCCTGGCACTGCAAGGAGCCGATGATCGAGCTGCGCCGGGACAGCAAGGTCGAGCTCATCGAGCTCGACCCCGTCGACTCCTACCGGCTCGAGCTCGAGAATCTGTGCGACGCGATCCGCGGCGAAGCGCCACTGCTACTCGGCCGCGAGGACGCTGTCGGGCAGGCACGGACGATCGAGGGTCTGCACCGCTCCGCTGAAACAGGCGAGGACGTGACGCTGCGATAACTCGAGCGAGTGAAGCCCCGGCGATGCGGGGCTTCACTGCTCTGATCGGTGCGGGGATCTCTACGCAGGAACCTTGAAGGACCCTCGCATGTCATCGGCGTGCGGGTCGCAGACGAACGTGTAGGTCTTTCCAGCCTTGAGCTTGACCGTGAACGTCTTGGTGCCTGTCCAGCTCACGGAGGTGGCAACGTTGACGCCGGGGCCGCGAAGGCGAAAGTTGTGCTCACTGGAGCGGTCCTGCACGATCAGCTTGTAGGTGCCGGCTTTCTTCGGCTTCGAGGTCATCTTGATGGTCTCGCCGGGGCCGACGGCTCCCTTGAGCGACGGGTTCGCAGCAGCGGCGGGCCAGGCTGCGAGAAGCAGCGCGCATGCGGCCAGGATGACGATGGATGCTTTCATGATGGTTCTTCCTCCTTCTGTGGATACAACTCGAGCAAGGACATCGTTGAGGGCTGTCTAGAAACCGGCCGCGGCCGTGCAGGTCTCGCCGCGGCGGATCGCGGTCGCCGCGATGCGGTCGGCACCGGGGCCGTTCGGCACCACGACTCGAGCCTCGAAGGAACCGCTGGGGCCGCGTGTGACCCGCACCAGACGCCGGACTACCTGGCCGCGGTGCCGGATCGCGACCGACCAGCTCACGCCGGTGCGGTTCTGATCGACCTCGAACTCGACCTCGATGCGGCCGTTCTCCTCGCTCAGCTTGATCTTGGAGGTGGCGCTCTCCGTGCACGATCCGACGGTCAGAACGTCCCCGCGCTTTGCGGACGCCACGGGTGTGGCGGCCACGGCCAGCAAGCCGACGAGGACGATTCCGACGATGAAGCGTGTGGCGCTGTTCATGAGGTCTACTCCTTGTCGTTGACTCGCCTCGACGGTCGCAGCGCCGTGGTCCCGTCCGCAAGTGGACAATGGTCGTAGGGCTGCTCTGCTTTGCCGTGCGCAACGACGCTGGACAACATCGGGATCGGTCGGGGGCCGCGTCTGCGGCTCCGTCGGTGGCGAGTGCCGTCTCGAAGTTCGTGCTCGCCGGACTCGCCGCGCTGATCCTGTTCCTCGGCGTCTCGCTACTCGTGGTGC
>JACCVK010000289.1 GCA_013698195.1 Actinomycetota bacterium
CGTGTCCGCTCTCTGCACCATTGACTCAACGGGGGGCGGGGTTGAGCGACTGGTGCAGGGCTGCTTCACGAACTGGAACTAATGCGACGCTAGCCCACCATTTGCCGTCCCGGGCCAACAGCCGCGATGCTTGCGGCTGCGGTACAGGGACGCGCTCGGTCACCTCGATCCGCGGCGACGTGCGCCCGGCCTCTCCGGGGGCCCGGGCGCGGATGCGCAGGGCTGCGTGCGGACGACGGTCTTCGCGCGCCGCCCGGAAGAGGTGAGCGTCTACGTCATCCCGACGGACGTGATCAGGGGCGTTTGGCGAGGATTGAACCACGCCGCTTCCACCTCCTGCGCACATAGGACGAGGGCAAAGCCAGCCCTCCTACGCGAGGACGTCGAGGGCCGCCAGCGGCTGCCGAAACGGCGGAATGACGTAGACGCCGGCGGCGCGCTCGCGTGACGCCTCGAGCAGCTCCTGCGCGAGCTCGAGACCGACGTCACCCGCGTTCGGTCCCGCATCGCGAAGTCGCGCCTGCACGTGCTCGGGTACGACGATCCCCGGAACCTCGTTGTGCAGACGGAGCGCGAGCTGGTAGCTGCGAACGTAGAAGATCCCGATGAGAAGCGGGATCGGGCACGGGCGACCGAGCCGCTCGACGAAGCGGTCGAGAAAAGCGAAGTCGAAGAGCACCTGGGTCATCGCGAACTCGGCGCCCGCCTCGAGCTTTCGCTCGAACCGCTCGACCTCGTACTCGAGGTCATCCGCGGCCGGGTTGACGGCGACGCCGAGGAAGAACGACGTCGGGGCGTCGATCTCGGCGCCGTTGAAGTCCTCGCCTGCGTTCATCTGCGTGATGACGCGGGAGAGGCCAATCGAGTCCACCTCGTACACCCCGCTCGCGCCGGGATAGTCGCCTGCCTCCGGAGGATCCCCGGTGACTGCGAGCACGTTGCGGATTCCCTCCGCATGCGCGCCCAGGAGCTGCGACTCGAGCCCGGCGATCGAGGAGTCGCGTGGCGTGAGATGCGGAATCGTCTCGATGCCGACGTTCCGCTCGATCGCGACCGAGGCCATCATCCCGCTCATCCGCGCGCGCGCCCGCGGGTTGTCGTTGACGTCCACGACGTCGACGCGTCCCGAGTCCCGGAGTGTCGTGGCGATCTCGAGCATGCCCTCGGGGTTCGCGCCGCGCGGCGGGTCGATCTCGACGGAGACGACGAACTCGCCGGCGTGGAGCTTCCGCTGGAGGAGCGTGTCGCCGCCCGAGGGCGGGGGTGGGGCGAGCAGGACGCGCTCGCGGACGACCAGAGGCGCCGCGGGTCGCCGCTCTTCGTCGACGGCGCTCTTGATCGCAGCGATCTCCGCTGGGGTGCAGCCGCAGCAGCCGCCGATGATCCGTGCACCCAGCTCCTGCGCATGAGCGGCGAACTCGCCGAAATACTCGGGGGTCGCATGCGGGAAGACGATGCGCTGGCCGGCGAGGCTCGCGAGACCGACGTTCGGCATGACCGCGAGCGGCTTGCCGTTACCGCCCATTTGCTCGATCGCCCGGAGCGACGCTTGCGGGCCTGCGCTGTGATTCGCGCCGACCGCGGCGACATCGAGGGACGAGAGGCTCTTCGCCGCGTCTCGGGCGCTCACGCCGTGGAGCGTCTGGGCGTCCTCGTCGAACGTGAGCAGCGCGACGATCGGAAGGGAGGACACCGCGCGCACGGCGTCGATCGCGATCGCGACCTCCTCCAGGTCGAAGAACGTCTCGACGGTGAAGAGATCGACTCCGCGACCCTCGAGGAGCTCGGCCTGCTCGGCGAAGATCGCACGCTCGTCATCGCCGTCCTCTTGCGCGTCTCCGAGCGGCCCGATCGCGCCCGCGATGAAGACGTCGCGGCCGGATACATCACGCGCCTCTCGCGCGATCTTCACGGCCGCTTCGTTGATCTTCACCGTTTCCTCGTCCAGATAGCGCTCGCGGAGCTTGCGCCGGTTCGCTCCGAACGTGTTCGTCTCGATGAGCTCAGCGCCCGCGCGGATGAATCCGAGGTGCAGCGAGAGCACGCTCTCCGGTGAGCGCACATTTGCCTCTTCGGGGCAGCGCAGGCGAGAGACGGCGCTCGAGACAAGAACGCCCATCCCGCCGTCCGCGACAATCGTCGGCCCGGCGGCGAGCCGCTCCAGGAACCGCGTCGCCATCGCCCGGCCACTCTAGAGGTCGGTGAACCGGGTGAAGCGCTCCAGTCAACGCAGTTCGAGGGATCAGTCAACCGCAACGGGGTGACGCCCAGGGCGGGTGGTTCGAGCAGGCTAGGGATCACTCACGGCGCGCGACGATGCGGCGGCTGCGCGAGTGAGGAACAGGGGGAAAAGCGGTTCCTCGCCTCTTTCGAGGGACCTGCCGGGACTGGGAGCGGGGCCACTGGCGGCAACCCGCTCCCAATCCCCTTTTGCGGGAGAGCCTCATGTCTCGCGCTCAAGGCAGGGCGCAAACGTGCCGATACGCGTGAGAACTCCCGACTGGGGACTGACGGCATCAGGCTCAGACGGTGAGGAGAATGGGCGGCGGACGACGCCGCCCTTTCTCGTTTCAGGGACGAACAGACGCCGGCCGTTGCCACTCGCAGACGAGGATGAGGCAGCCGTTCTCCGTCCACGAGTTGTGCCGCGTCCCGGCCTCGTAGCTCACGAAGTCGCCCGAGCCGAAGACCGACCCGTCCGAGTCGACGAGATCCCCCTCGAGGATGAGGAACTTCTCCATCACCTCGTGGTGGTGCTCGATCGTCACGGCGCCCGGCTCCATGCGCATGAAATACGAGCCGAGACCCGTCTCCCGGTCGTAGCTCACGGGACGCCAGCTCATCTCCGGCTGTGCGGGGCCCTCGAGGTCGTAAGGGAGAAACGGCGTCGTATACGCGTTGACGACTGTGCGGTCTCCGTTCGGGTCGCTCATCGCGCTCCTTTAGTCTCGATTAGCGGTTCGACCTTCCATGCCGCTGCCCTCAAGCCCCGTCTCGATGCGGCGTAGGCTACTGTGGTGCGCGTCCACGTCATCTCCGACATGGAGGGCGTCGCCGGGATCGTCAAGTGGCAGCAGACGTCCGGTGGCGAGGCCCTGTACGAGGAGGGACGCAAGCTCTACACGGAGGAGATCAACGCGGCCGTGCGAGGTGCGAGGGCCGCGGGCGCCACTGAGGTCGTCGTCATGGACTGCCACGGCGCGGGTCAGGGGTGGACGTTCAACTCCCTGATCCCCGAGGATCTTCACCCCGACTGCGAGTACGTCGTCCAGGATGAGTGAACAGGGTGCACGGAAGTAACACCACCGGGTAAGACGGGAGGCCCCCACGCCTCTTGTAAAACGGGTTTCCGATTCCGGGTTCAATCGTCTGGATGCGGTGCCACTTTTACACCACGAGATCGGCAGGCAGGTAGCCGATGGCGGTCGCACCCTTCGAGATAATTTCAGGTCCTGGAGACGTGTGGCTGGCGCCGTACGGCACCGCGTTTCCGGTGATCAACGCCGCTCCCATCTCACCGTGGGTGGCGTTGGGTCGCACCGAGGGCGGCGTGACGGTCCGCCACACGCAGTCCGTCGAGCTGCTCATGGCCGATCAGGACACCGCGCCCGTGAAGGCGATCCGCTCGGAGGACGGGATGGAGATCGAGTTTCAGCTCGTGGAGCTGACGCTCGAGAAGTACCGCTTCGCCATCAACAACGCGTCGGTCGTGACCGCCGCCGGGCCGCCAGCGATCAAGTACATCGAGCTCTGGCGCGGACCCGAGGTGACGCCGCACGCGATTGTCGTGCGCGGACCGTCCGCCTACGGAAACTTCAACTGCCAGTACCAGGTTCCGATGGTCGTCCAGACCGAGGAGCCCGAGGTCTCGTTCGTCCGCGACGACAAGGCCGTCCTGAACTCCGTCTTCACCGCGCTTGCCGACCTCGCATCTCCGTCGTCCCGCTTCGGACGCCTCATACATCAGACAGCATGACCACCAAGCGATTCAGCCGGTGTTCTCGGTGTCACGCGGACATGAATCCGCAGGCGCATCCCTACTGCTGCGGGTGCCGTCGCCTGTATACGGCCGTCGGCCGGGATGACATCGTCAAGCTACTCGTCGGCCCGAACTGGCAAGACCGCGTAGAGGTTGTGCAGGCGCTGTGAGCTGCGACTGTCACAAGAGCGCGGCCGTCGTAGCGAAAGGATCGGCCGTCTTCGAAGACGGTGACCGACTCCTCGGGATCGACGTGGAGCTACTTGCAGACGGAAACATTCGCCCGCTCAAAGGTTCAACCGTGAAGGTGGCGAAGGCGAAACCCGCGCCGATTCGATTCACGCCCGTCAGAAATGACGGCGGCGTCGGAAAGGCAACGAGCGGTCTGCTGAACAGCAGCGCAGGGCTTCCTTCGGGCCACGCACCTTTCAGCTTTGACTTCGACGCGGGGAACGGCCGATGAAGCCCGCCGAGGTCGAGCGCCGAAAGGAGGAGCTGCTCGATGAGGCGGCAACGCTCGAGGAGTTCAGCCAGCGACAGCGAGACGCCAAGAGACGGCCGACCCAGATCCATCGTGAGATCGCCGAGCTTGTTCGGCGGGCCGAGGACGAGCGGGAGGCCACGCGCCGTGCGCTGCAAGTCGCCGCCGACGACCTGACCGCCGCGCGCTCCGAGGCGATCCTTGCGCTGACGGAGACGAGGGCCGCGCTCCTCAAGGCGCAGGCAATCCGTAGAGAGTTCGACGCGACGCGCAAGCGCGCCATGTCTCTGGACGTTCCGGACGACCCGACCATCTCGGCCGTGGCCATCGGCCCGAAGGAGCGCAGACAGGTCGTCTTGGCGTTTCAGCAGGCCATGCGCGAGGGGATTCCGTGAGCACCGTCATCCGCTACATGGGTGGAACGGCCACCGCGTTCATCGAGGTCGACCCCGACGATCGGGAGATCGCCGAATACCTCAATGATCTGCCCGATCCAAGCGAGGTGCAAGGTCAGCCGAGGAATGCGGCGTGGGCCATCCGCAACGGGCGGGACGCGTACGAAACATCGCGAATCGCGGCAGATGCCGTGCAGGTGTTGCGTGGCTACTGAACTCGTTGAGTTCATCACTTCGGCCGGTTCCGCCGGATTCGTCCCCGGCGGTCCTCGGCCGATTCTTCTCGGACGCGAGCTGGACGTCCAACCGCAGTCCGCCGAGTCGATGCTCAAGAAGAGCCGAGACGCCCTCACGAAGGCCCGAGAGGCGCTCAAGTCGCCGCCGCCTGAGAATCAACCGGGCGACCAGAAACCGTGACCCGCGTCGTCGCGATGCGGCGGCCTAGTCGAACCCCGCATCCACGGTGACCGTACCGGCCACAACGACGCGGGTCACGGGTGCACTCAAGACCGCGATCGCGGACGCGCTGGAGAAGCGCGCAGCGCCGCACTCACCGGGCGTGATCCGCGTGATGGCCGACGACAACTTCGTCCTGTATGCGCTCGGTCCGGCGACGGATGACAAGGCGCAGAAGGCACTCTGGAAGCTGATGAAGCGAAGGCCGCCTCGAGCGGCCGTGTTGCTCCCGGACGGACGCGAGGTAGGCGTCGTGGTCGAGATGTGCAGCTGGCCCGAGCACTTCAGCGCGGTGCGCATGTGTCAGGACGGCTCGTGTCAGCAGGTCGCCAGCCGCACCCTGTTCGTCGGCTGCCTCTTCGCCGACCGCCAGATGACCGAGCTTGCCGCCCAGGCGAAGCTGTCTCTCACGGAGTACGGATTCGTCCTCCACGGCCATGACGACTGACGACCCAAGCACCAAAGGCTGGGCGAACTGGCGTGCAAGGGCCAAGGTTGAACGTCAGGCCGCGCTGCAGGAGGAGACCGGCGTCGTCCGCTGCGGCCGGGAGGGATGCGCTTGGGAGCACCGCGGAATGATGTTCGAGGGCATCCGCGCCGCACGCGCGCACCGCAAGAGCGAGCACCCCGTCACCGTCGTCCGGCAACCGCGGTCGCCGACGAAAAACGAACGGGAGCAGTCAGAGCGAATGCAGCGCATGCTTGCCGAGTTACGC
>JACCVK010000309.1 GCA_013698195.1 Actinomycetota bacterium
GCCCCAACCCACGCAAGCGGGACCTGAAACACGAGGGCACCGAGCCCGATCCAGGGCAGGCCGCGCGTCCTTCCGGTGACGAAGGCGAGCGGAAACGCGAGCGAGATCGCCACCGACGCGAGGATCCAGGGCGCGAGGAGCACGATGAGCCGGCCGAGCTCCGCACCCACCTCACCGCCATACGCACCACCGAGCACGCTCTCGATCACGTCACCGCCGGCGAGGGCGAAGACGCCACAAGCGGCACCGACGAGCGCCAGTGAGACCCAGGACGCGGCGACGATGTGTCGTGCGGTGCTCTCCGCAGTGATGCCCGAGCGGAAGAGCGGGACGGAGGTGACGAGGCCGAGCGAGCCGCCGGTGATCGTGACGAGCGCGGACGCACCGAGATACGCGTACACGAAACTCGTCGCGGCACCCGTACCCTGCCTGCTCGCGAACGGGAGGCAGACGACGTACAGAAGCTGGAGCGCCAACGGGAGCGCGGCCCCGACTAGGAACGTGCTGAAGCGTGCTCGGAGCGGCGAGCCCGTGGGCCGGACCGCGCCTCGCGGCATCCGCGCGCGCGCCGCCCGCACTACAAGACCCACGAGCGGCACGAGCAGCGCGATCGTGCCGTTGAGAGTCATGCCCCAGGCGACCGCGATGATCCCGTCCGGCTCGACGCGCCAGACGATGAGCGCCAACCCCGCCGAGCTCCCCGCCGCGTAACCGAACGCCGCGATCGCGTAGTCGTCGAGAGCTGCGAGGCCACTGGCGACGAGCCCCGCGAAAAGGTGGGCGCAGGCGGCTGGAACGACCCAGCGAAGCGTCTCGGCGGCGGTGTCGTGCGCGATCCCCGCGCCGTCCCCGGTGAGCAGGCTCGCCAGCCAGGAAGACGCGAGCCCTGCGACGAGTACCAGCGGCACCGCAATCGCCGTAAGGGCCAGGGCGAATCCGGCGAGCTCCCCCGCCAGCCGGCCCTCATCCCATGCCCTCGCGAGGTCCGGCAAGACGGCGATCCGAATCGCCTGCGCGCCGATCGCGATGACGATGAAGACTCCGTACGCGGCGAGCAAACCGTCGGTCTCGTCAGTTCGGCCGAACTCCCGGGCGATGACGACGCCGACTGCGGCGGCGACTCCGGCGACGACGAGCATGGATGCGGCGGTGAGCACGCCGCTCGCCAGCGAGCTAAGACCGGAACCCAGACCGGGCGAGTCTGTACGCTCTCTCACCGACGCGGAAGCGTACGCACGATGTCGAACGACAGCCTCTGGACAGGCGGCTCACTCGACGATCTTCGCCGTGAGTTCGGCGACGTCTACGAGGGTCGCACCGTACTCGTCACGGGAGCCGATGGCTTCATGGGCTCGCACCTGACGGATGCGCTCGTCGGGCTCGGCGCGACCGTGCATGCCTTCGTGCGAGCCACCTCGAGCGGCGCGCTGAACAACATCGGGCACCTCCGCGACAGCCTCAAGGTGCACTTCGCCGATCTGACGGACAAGACCTCGGTCGACTACCTGATCCGAGGATTGAAGGAGTCGGCATCCGACCGGCCGTACGTCTTCCACCTCGGGGCGCAGGCTCATGTCGGTGAGTCCTGGCATCGCCCGTACGAGACCGTCATGGCGAACACGGTCGGGACGCTGAACCTCCTCCAAGCGATCGTCGACTGGGAGCTCGAGCTCGAGAAGTTCGACACCGCAGGCACGTCGGAGGAGTACGGGAACGTGCGCGAAGGCGTCTCCGACCATCACGACTTCGACGAGGCCGGCGGTCTGATCCTGCACGAGCGCTCTCCGATCAACCCGAAGTCGATCTATGCGACGTCTAAGGTCGCCGCGGACTTCCTGACGATGAACTACTTCGACGCGTTCGGCGTCCCGGGTGTCGTCACGCGCATGTTCAACAACTATGGGCCGCGCCAGAACCCCCGCTACGTGACGGGCACGATCGTTACGCAGGCGCTCGCGCGCGAGACGATCGAGCTCGGGAACCTCGAGCCCCTGCGCGACTTCTGCTTCTGCACGGACGGGGTGCGCGGGCACCTCACCGTCGCGGCGCAGGGCGCACCCGGCGATGTGTACGTCTACGGGCAGGGCGAGAACATCTCGATGCGCGACTGGGCGGAGCTCATCCTCCGCCTCGGCGAGGAGAACGGCTTCTGGCCGTCCGACCGGCGCATCGCCACCGACGAGGCGCGCTTCCGCCCGGGAGCAAGCGACGTCCTCGCGCTCCGGGTCGGCCACGAGAAGCTCACGCGCGAGACCGGCTGGGAGCCGAAGATGTCGTGGGAGGACGGCGTGCTGCAAACGATCCGCTGGTACGCCGAGAACCGCGACCGCTGGCTCGGTCGTGTCGACTGGCTCCCGACCGGCACCCCGCTGGCGGCCAGGTGACCCGTGTCCTGGTAACGGGAGGCGGCGGTTTTCTCGGATCGCACGTCGTCGACCGGCTCGAGAGCGACGGTCACGACGTCTTCGCGGCGCGAAGCGCGGACTACGACCTGACGAGCATGGACGACACGGCGCGGATGTTCGACGACACCGAGCCGAGTCTCGTCTTCCATCTCGCAGCCGAGGTCGGCGGCATCGGCGCGAATCGGGCGAACCCCGGCCGCTACTGGTACGCAAACCTGGCGATGGGCACTCATGTGCTCGAGCAGGCGCGCCTCCACGAGACGCCGAAGCTCGTTCTCGCCGGGACGATTTGCTCGTATCCGAAGCTCGCCCCGCTTCCGTTTCGCGAGGAAAGCCTCTGGGACGGGTACCCGGAGGAGACCAACGCCCCCTACGGCATCGCGAAGAAGGCGCTGCTCGTCGGGGCCCAGGCCTACCGCGAGCAGTACGGCCTCAACGCGATCTACCTGCTGCCCGTCAACCTCTACGGGCCGCGCGACAATTTCCACGCGACAAACGCGCACGTCATACCGGACCTCATCCGCAAGATGGCCGACGCCGAAGAGCGCGGCGAAGAGCAGATCGTGCTCTGGGGCGACGGCTCGCCGACGCGCGAGTTCCTGTACGTGGACGACTGCGTCGAAGGTCTGCGGCTCGCCGCAGAGCGCTACGACGGAGCCGACCCGGTGAACATCGGGACGGGCGAGGAGATCTCGATTCGCGATCTCGCCGCGCTCATCGCCGAGCACACCGGCTTCACGGGGGAGATTCGCTGGGACACGTCAAAGCCGAACGGTCAGCCGCGACGCAGGCTGGACACGAGTCGCGCGACGGAGCTGTTCGGCTTCCGCGCGCAGGTTTCCTTGCGCGAGGGCATCGAGCGCACCGTCGCCTGGTACCGCTCCGCTCGCCTGAGTGTCAGTCGCTAGCGCCTCCACGATCGCGGCCCGTGAGGCGGGGCGCACCATCGACCGGCTGCTCGCGCAGCCGCGCGCGGTGCTCGGCGTCATCATCGGCTCGCAGATCGCAGCGACCATCGTCCTCGCACTGACCGCGACCCACAACGGCTGGGTGTACTTCCAGGGCGGCGACCAAATCCTCACCACGACGACCGGCTGGCTGCTCGGCAGGCTCGAGCTACCTCCCACGG
>JACCVK010000329.1 GCA_013698195.1 Actinomycetota bacterium
GCTCGGCACAATCGGGCCTCCGGCCGACGTGTGGGGCGTCGGCACGACGATCTACCACGCGCTGACCGGGCGCCGGCCGTTCTCGAAACCAGGCCCGCGTGGAAGCGAGTTGCACCAGCGGTACCCGCAACTCGTGGAGGAGCCGCGTTCGATCCCGGACTACGTACCCGAGCCGGTCGCACGATCGCTCTTGCCGCTTTTGGCCCGCGATCCGGCCGACCGGCCGACTGCGGCTGAGGCGAGAGCCTTTCTCGAGCCGCTCGCCGGCGAGTACGCCGAGCGCTGACCCTTCCCAGAGTCCCGGTAACGGTGTACACCGTTGCTATGGCGGACGAGGTCAAGCTGTGGGGAATCAGGTACCGCGCGCACAACGGCGTCGTCCGGTGGGCTGTGCTTGTCGCGCCCGCGGAGTTCGGGCCCGGCAACCCCTCACCACCCCTGCCACTCGTTGTCTCTCCCCACGGACGTGGCGTGCGCGCCCGGACGAACGCACGAATGTGGCAACAGCTCCCGGCTCGCGGGAACTTCGCGGTCGTTTGCCCTGGCGGGATGGGTCGCCGTCTACCGCTCCATTCCTGGGGCTTCCCGGGCCAGATCGACGACCTCGTGCGGATGCGGTCTCACGTCACCTCCGCACACCCATGGCTCCGCGTTGACCCCGATCGTGTCTATGCGGTGGGCGGGAGCATGGGTGGACAGGAGACGCTGCTCCTCGTCTCCCGGCCTGCGGCCCGGCTTGCCGGTGCCGTCGCCTTCGACTCGGTGACGGATTTCTTCCGCCGCTACGACGACTTCGCTGCCCTCGGGCGCAAGGGACGAGCTCTGCAAGCGCTGGCACGCCTCGAGGTCGGCGGGACTCCGAGAACGCGCGGAGACGCGTACCTCAGGCGCAGCCCGGCGCACTTCAAGGAGTTGATCGCAAGCTCCGGTGTGCCTCTCCAGATGTGGTGGAGCGATGCAGACGAGATCGTCACCGGCCAGGAGAACCAGTCGGGAAAGCTCTTCGTCGAGCTCCGCGCGCTCGGCCCAACCGCCCCGCTCGAGAAAGTGACGGGATCCTGGAGCCACACCGCCGAGAGCTACCGGGAGCTCCAGCTACCCGGGGCCGTGGAGTGGCTCGGCCTCGTGCCCGACGTCTGATCTACACGCCGTTCGCGATCGTCACAGGCACGACTGAGCGGGCGACGTTCCCCGCAACGTCCCACGCGCGGACTCTCACCTCATAGCGTCCGTCGGGAAGGCGGGTCGTGTCCCAGCCGTGTGGGAAGAGCCGGAACCAGTAGATGCCGTTGCTTCGGAGCTCGCGGTGCCGCTGCATACCACCCCGCGCCGGCAAGTTTTGATCCGTTCCCGGAGCGAAGTGCAGCCCTGCCGGTTGGTCGAGCACCTGTTCGGCACGGAACGCCTCGCGACGACGGACGATCCGATCGAGCTCGAGACTTACGATTGTGACAACGAGCCGGAACGGGTGGTGCGGCGCCGCAAGCTGCGGATGCTCGTGGAGCCAGCCGACGAACGACTGCGGATCGCTGACGCGGGCGCGGACGTCCACGCGCCCGAAGAGCGCGCGGCGCGCGAGGCGTTTTCCCGCCTGTGGCAGGAGAGCGACGCTGGTCGTAGGCCGCCGCGACCATTTGGGGCTCGCGACGCTGTAGAAGCGAATCTCGTGGATCTCCGGGGGCGCAGTATCGACGTACGGGCGGAGCTTGCCTCCGGGCCGAAGTGGATTCACGGAGATCTTTTGACCGGTGGTGAAGAGAAACTCGCTCAGATGGACGTGCCAGTCGCCCTCGCACGTCCAGCCGACCTGTTGTCCAGGAGTCACCGTCTCGCCAGTCGAGACGACCGGATCGATGTGGCCGTAGCCGAAATGGGCGGCGTGCACGAACCCGCGGGCGCCTCGAGGGGTCGCAAGCAGCACGGGGCCGCCCTCGATGGCAAAGACGCGGTGCGTACGGTTCGCGGGCGCGCCCGTCTCCGGGCGGTCGTCTCGCACCGCGATGTCCACCCCATCGTGGTAGATCGCACCCTCGTCGGGATCAGGACGCGGGTCGAGGAACGATCCGCGAATCGGGTGCTGCCGACTCTGAGGCTTGACCGGCCACCCGCGGAACGTGTCGTTGTACACCTGGACGAGGTCGAGCTTCCCCGGGATCCTCTGCGGCACGTCGATTTCACTATCGACCGAGCCCGGGCTTCGGAAAGAACCGAACGAGGGAGAAGCGCCGTCCGCGGCGGGCCGTACCGTCCAAAATCGTGGCCGACGACAGCCAAGCGGCATTCTGGCGCATCGCCGGTCAGAACTATGACGCGCTCGAGCAGAGAGCGCCGGAGGGCTTCACGCCAATCGTCGACGTGTATGTGGACGGATCCACTTCGCCGATACCGACGAGCGTGGTGCAGACGAGAGAAAAGCACGACTGGGTCGTTCTCCAATCCCTCAACGAGGGCTCGGAGGATCCGGAGCTGCATGCGGGCAATCTGTTTGTCTTGATCCACTCGAATCGCATCGCGCGCGTAGAGCTGCGTTTCGTGCGTGACGACGGGAGAGGGCTCGGATTCAGCGTCACCGCGTGCGACGATTAGGTCAGACCCGGCGCGAAGGCAGTGACGTAGCCTCCGCGTCCTGAGCAGCCGCACCTGGCT
>JACCVK010000360.1 GCA_013698195.1 Actinomycetota bacterium
CTCCAGCTCCTGGCAGTTCATGAGAAAGCCGCCGTCGCCGCAGACCGCGACGACGCGGCGCTCGGGATGCACGAGCTTTGCCGCGACCGCCGCAGCCACGCCATAGCCCATCGAACCACTTCGCGGGCAAACCTGCGTCCCGAACTGCGTGAACTCGGCAAAGCGATGCGCCCAGACGGTGAAGTTGCCGGCTCCGCAGGTCTGAATCGCGTCGGCCGGAAGGCGCCGGCGCAGGAACGCCATGATCTCGCCGAAATCGACGGGCCCTTCCATCGGCTCATGGCGGAGGTTCGCGTCGTAGTCGGCCCGGGCCGCTGCACGCCACTCGCCCCAGGTCGGGTCGACTGCATCGAGCGTTGTGAGCGCCTGTGCGAGCTCCGGGAGGCCGGCGACGATCGGAAGATCCGGCTCGTAGACGAAGCCGAGCTCCGCCGAATCCGGATGGACGTGCACGAGGGTCTGCTCCGGCCGCGGCGGCTGCAGCAAGGTGTAGCGCCGCGTCGGCACCTCGCCAAGACGGCCGCCGATCGCGAGCACGAGGTCCGCGCCGGCGAGCCTGGCGGCGAGCGCGTCGTCCATCGCGACCCCGAGCACACCCACGTACGACGGCGAGCGGTTGTCGACGAAGTCCTGGCAGCGGAAGACGCAGGCAACCGGGAGGTCGTTCGTTTCGCAGAACGCAAGCACGCCGTCGCCCGTCTCCTGCGTCCAGCCGCCCTCGCCCACCACGACGAGCGGGCGCTCCGCACTCACGAGCAGCTCGCGTAACCGGAGGAGCTCGTCCCGGGCGGGCTGCGTGCGTTCGATCTCGACCGGAGCACGATCCGCGACCTCGGCCTCCTCGACGAGCATGTCCTCGGGCAGCCCGAGCACGATCGGCCCCGGCCGGCCCGATAGCGCCAGCGAGTAGGCGCGCTCGACGTCGTCGGCAACCTGCTCGGCGCTCTCGACCTCCCACGCCGCCTTCGCGATCCCACCGAAGACGCGCGCGTAGTCGAGCTCCTGCCACGCCTCACGGCCCCGAAACGCGCGCGGCACCTGTCCGACGAGCAGGAGCAACGGGGTCGAGTCCTGTCTCGCGGTGTGCACGCCGACCGCTGCCTGCGTCGCCCCGGGGCCGCGGGTGACGAGGCAGATTCCGGGTCTGCCGGTGAGCTTGCCGTACGCCTCGGCGGCGTTGGCCGCACCCTGCTCGTGCCGGCACGAAACGAGCCGAATCGGTGAGTCATAGAGCGCGTCCAGCACCGGCAGGAAGCTCTCGCCGGGTAGGCAGAACGCGAGGTCCGCGCCGTTCAGCTCGAGCTGGTCGACGAGGATCTGCCCGCCGGTTCTCATCGTCCGCTCATCGCCTGAGCGGCTCCTCGAGCAGGTTCGTCGCCCGCTGGAGCTTCGGCCGTTCCTCGTCGGCGGGGTCGACATAACGGATCGTTCTCTTCCCGGTCCACTCCGCGGGCAGGAGCAGCACGCGAACGAAGGCCGTGTCCTCGGTCGCCGATGCGGTCGCGAGGACCGGGAAGTCGGCGCCCTCGAACCACGCGTCGCCTGCACGGTGCGTCTGCGTGCCCTCGGGCGACTCGATCGTCAGCTCGCCAAAGAGAAGGCGCCGGATCCCCGGTCCGGGATGGACGTGCCGATAGGCGACGCCGCCCGGCGGGAAGTCGACCCGGTCACAGCGCACCAGCCACGCCGTCGCCGGATCGAGCTCGACCTCGATCGCGAGCGCGGCGTCATCCTTGTAACGATCAGTTACGAGGGAATCGATAGCCCAGACCAACGCCGGGCTCGAGACGTGCCCCGGGCCGAGTGTCGCCACGTCGTGCTCGAGGTCGTAGAGCACGCGAGGCTGGCCAGTGGGCTCGTCACCGACCGCGACGCCCTGCGGCCGCTCGTACAGCGCGAAGATCAATGGAAGAACTGGCCGCCGTCGATGACCATCGTCTGCCCGGTGACGAAGTCGGCCGCGGGCGTGCAGAGGAACACCACCGCGCCTACGACGTCCTCCGGAACCTGGTCGCGCTGGATCGTGCGGGCCGCGACGGAGGCGTCGCGGAGTTTCTCGACGACCTCGGGATGCGCTTTCACGCCCTCGGACATCGTGAACCCGGGAGCGACGCAGTTCACGTGGATTCCGTCCTTGCCGAGCTCCTTTGCGAGCGAGCGTGTGAGCGCCACGATCGCGCCCTTGCTGGTGACGTAGTGGAGGAGAAACGGCACCCCGCGAAACGGCGTCCCGGAGGAGATGTTCACGATCTTGCCGCCACCTTGGTCGCGCATGACCGGCACGACAGCCCGGCAGGTGAGGAACATCGAGGCCACATTGACCTCCATCACGGTGTTCCATTCCTCGAGCGGGATCTCGGTGAAGGCACGCATCTCGAGCGACGCATAGAGACCCGCGTTGTTCACGAGAATGTCGACGCGCCCGTGGCGCTTGAGCGTTTCTTCGACCATCCGCGCCACGTCCTCCTCGGACGAGACGTCCGCGCGAATGCCGTCCTCCGGCGGGTTGAGATCGGCGACGACGACGTCGGCACCCTCGCGCGCGAGCCCCTCCGCGATCGCCCGCCCGATCCCCTGAGCCGCGCCCGTGACGATCGCGACCTTGCCGTCCAGCTGACCCATCAGCGCAGCGGCGAGAAGGAGGTCGGAACGAGGATCCGGTTCTGCTGCGTGTGCATGAGCGGCTGCACCTGTGCGAGGAACGTCTTCCAGCGCTCGTCGGTCTGGAGGCGCGCGCGCTTCTCCTCGCGCTCCGCGTGCGAGGCGTAGCGCCAGAGTGTCGTGTACGTCGAGAGCGCCCCGACGTCAGTCGTGAACGCTCCCACGAGCCCGCCAAGGATCTCCTCCTGGAGCGGAATGCCCACCGCCTCATAGAGCTGGACGAGCTCAGGAAGCTTCCCCGTGTAGACGTGGTAGTCGCGCTGCTCGACGATCACGGCTTCATCCCACCCACCGCCCAGTACTTCAGCTCCAGCCACTCGTCGATCCCATACGAGGATCCCTCGCGGCCGATGCCCGACTCCTTCATGCCGCCGAAGGGAGCGACCTCCGTCGAGATGAGCCCGGTGTTGATCCCCAGGATCCCGTACTCGAGCGCCTCGGCCACGCGCGTGACCCGGGCGAGACCCTGGGAGTAGAAGTACGCGGCGAGCCCGTACGGCGTGTCGTTCGCGATCCGGATGGCCTCCTCCTCGGTCGAGAATCGCGCCATGCCTGCGACCGGGCCGAACGTCTCCTCGGAGCTCATCGCCATGCTTGCCGTGACGTCCACGAGCACCGACGGCTGGAAGAACTGTCCCTCGATCCTCGCGCCGCCGACGAGCAGCTCGGCACCGCCGTCGAGCGCGTTCGCCACGTGGCGCTCGACCTTCTCGAGCGCGGGCTCGTCGATGAGCGGGCCGACGTTGACCTCCGGCGCGAAGCCGTGCGCGACCTTCAAGCCGCGCACCGCGTCGGTGAACCGCTCGAGGAACGCGTCGTAGATCCCGTCCTGCACGAGCATGCGGTTCGCCGAGATGCACGTCTGGCCTGAGTTTCGAAACTTGCAGAGCAGTGCCCCCGCGACCGCCTCGTCGAGGTCCGCGTCGTCGAACACGATGAACGGTGCGTTTCCGCCGAGCTCGAGCGAGACGCGCTTGAGCCCGGACGCGCACTGCGCCATCAGCAGCTTCCCAACCTCGGTCGATCCTGTGAAACCGAGCTTGCGGACGAGCGCGCTCGACGTCATCTCCTCGCCGATCGCGGGCGCGTCTTCGGCGGCACCGGTCACGATCGAGAACACGCCGGGCGGCACGCCGGCCTCTTCGGCGAGCGCCGCGATCGCGAGAGCCGAAAGCGGAGTCTGCTCGGCGGGCTTCAGCACCATCGTGCAGCCGGCGGCGAGGGCGGGAGCGGACTTACGAGCGGGCATCGCCGCCGGGAAGTTCCAAGGCGTGATGCCAACGGTGACCCCGACGGCCTCCTTCGTCACGAGAATTCGCTTGTCGAGCCATGGCGAGGGGACCGTGTCGCCATAGACACGTTTCGCCTCCTCGCCGAACCACTCGTAGAACGACGCTGCGTAGGCGACCTCGACGCGCGCTTCCGCGAGCGGCTTTCCCTGCTCCGTGACCATGAGCCGGGCGAGGTCGTCCTCGTGCTCGAGCATGAGATCCGAGAGCCGGCGGAGGACTTGCGCGCGCTCCCTCGCAGGCCGCTGCTTCCATTGCGGGAGGGCGCGCTCAGCCGCAGCGAGCGCGCGCCGAGTCTCCTCCGCGCCCATCCTCGGGACCCACGCAACGTCCTCGCCCGTCGCGGGGTTCGTGACGGCGAACGTCGCGCCCGAGTCCGCGTCGACCCAATTTCCGTCGACGTAGCCCTGGCGTCGGAGGAGTGGCAGCTCGACGGCGGTCACGAGCCAACGATAATCGAGCGTATGGGAGCGCAGTTCGTCCGACTCGATGCCGTTCGCGCATTCGAGCTCGCTGCGGGCGTGTCCGGCCGGCCGCTCTTCGGCGAGGGCGCGATGCTGAATCTCATCCGCTTCGAGCCAGGTGCGACGGTGCCGCTGCACAGCCACCCGCACGAGCAACTCGGCCTCGTACTCGAGGGAATGCAGGCGCTCGTCGTCGAAGGCGAGGCGCACGAGCTCGGCCCGCTCGAGGCCTACGTGCTCCCCGGCGGCGTGGAGCACTCGGCGTATTGCGGCCCCGAGGGCGCGCTCGTCCTTGACGTGTTCGCTCCCGTGCGCGAGGACTACTTCGAGCGCTGGACGGCCGAGGGCGGCTAGCCGGAGAGCGCCACGCGGATGCGGTCGGGAAGGGGCGTCGGCCGGCCGTCGGCGTCCACGTGGACGACCGTGTGACCGCCGCGGACGTAGGGCTCCCCGTCCTTCGAGATCGTCCACGCATACGTGATCGAGGTCGTCCCGAGCCGGTCGACGCGGAGCCGCACCTCAATCTCATCCTCGAAGCGGAGCACCTTCAGGAACTCGGCGTGCACGTGCTTCCGCGGGAAGTCGCCCCACTCCTCGATCGAGAGCACGTCACGCACGAGACCGACCTCCGCGACTTCCGCCCAGCGGAACGCGTTCGAAAAGTGAATTCGACCGCCCGCATCGGTGTCGACCCAGGCGACGCGGAGCCGCTCGACGTGCTCGACGCTCATGCCGGTGCCTGGTGACCGCCGACCATGCCGGCGGTCACCCGTTCGTCGACCTCAGACGCCGGCCGGCACGCCCGCGAGCGCCTCGGTCACGGCGCCGCACGTCGTCACCGTCGAGACGTTCTGGAGCGCATAGTTGATCGACGCGTTGTGCCAGTCGGCGTTCATCGTCGAACACCCGTCCTCGGGCACGACCATGTAATAGCCCTTGTCCGCGCCGGTGCGCGCCGTGTGCTCGACAGACATGTTCGTCCAGGCGCCGGTCACAATGACCGTGTCGCGGCTGAGACCCTTGAGCAGGCTCTCCAGCCTCGTCCCCTCCCAGGCGTTCATGCGCATCTTCTCGACGATGAGGTCGCCGTCCTTCGGCTCCAGACCCTCCGCCGGGGCGGCGCCCAGGAGCCGCGAACGAGACCGCCCGTGTCCTTCACGCCCTGAAAGAGCCCCGCGTTTAGCTTCAGGCCGGGCGCGCCGTCCTCGACGATGTACCACACGTGGATCACCGGGATCTCCTTGGTGCGGCAGGTCTCGGCAAGCGCGGCAATGTTCTCGACGACGTTCTGCTCCTTCGCATGCTCCGGCGCGCCGGTCTCGGCCCAGGCTCCACCCTCCATCATCACGTCGTTCTGCATGTCCTGGATGATGAGCACGCAGCGGCGCGCATCCAGGCTCAGAGCTTCGTCGTTCATCCTCTCCTCCTTAGCCCATGTACGGCTCGCGGCGCGGGCCGACTACGGTTCGAATCGAGTACAGCGAGGTCGAGCTGGGGATGTACACCGTGTGCCAGTCCTCGCCACCCCAGGTGAGGTTGCCCGTGTTCTCCGGCACGAGGATCGTCCCGAGGTGCTCACCGGCGGGGGAGATGATCCAGATGCCGCCGGGCCCTGTGACCCAGATGTTGCCCTTCTCGTCGCACTTCATCCCGTCTGGAATGCCTTCCTCGATGACGCCAGAGCCGACGCCCTCGAAGAACATGCGGCCGTTCGAGATGGACCCGTCGGACGCCGCGTCGTAGACCTTGATGTACGCGCCAGGCGTGTCGTTGATGTAGAAGAGCGACTCGTCCGGCGAGAAGCAGATGCCGTTCGGCATCTCATACTCGTCCTTCTCGACGATGAGCACTGGATCGCCGCCGCCAGGGGCGATCCGGTATGCGCCCTGGAACCCGAGGCGCCGCTTGCGCGGATGTCCGAAACCTGGGAAGCGGCCGTACCAGGGATCCGAGAAGTAGATCGCGCCGCTCGAGTGGACGCAGACGTCATTCGGACTGTTGAGCTCCTCGCCCTCGTACTCCTGCGCGATGATCTCGCGCGCCCCGTCCGGGCTCTCTCGCACGAGTGAGCTCGTGACGTGCTCGCAAACGAGCAGGTTGAGTTCGGCGTCGTACGTCATCCCGTTGCACTTGTTCGAGAAGTTCCTGACCTCGACCACGGTGCCGTCGGGTGTGTACTTGCGGCGGACGTCGCCCGGCATGTCCGAGAAGAGCAGGTAGTGCTCGGTCGGGTGCCAGATCGGCCCTTCGGTAAACGTAAACCCGGTCGCGAGCTTCTCGACCGACGTCCCCTCCTCGACGAGCTCGTAGATCGCGTCGGACTTCGCCTCGATGCCGAGGCCCGTGTCGGTGCTCGTCACCGTGCCCCCTTTCGCGTCAGCCAAATATGTAGTCGCGCGACTCTAATACGCAGCGACCGGGAGGTCAGCAGGATCATCGATGATCGAGCGCCGCTAGCGCATCAACATGCCGCCGTTCACGTCGAACGTCGCGCCCGTCGTGAAGCCGGCCTCGTCCGAGAGGAGAAATGCGACGAGCGCGGCCACCTCCTCGGGCCGGCCAAGACGGCCGACCGGGATCGTCTGGAGCATGGTCTGAATCCGCTCCGGCGGGACGGACGCGACCATCGGCCCGTCGATCGCTGCCGGGGCGACGGCGTTCACGGTCACGCCGTGCGGCGCGAGCTCGGTTGCCGCATGGCGCGTGAGCGCGAGGATCGCGGCTTTCGAAGTCGCGTAGTGGAGACCGGTGACCGCGCGGCTCGCCTGTCCGGCCACACTCGCGAGGTTGACGATCCGGCCGCCCTCTCCGCGTTCGCGCAGATACGCGCCGACGACACGGCAGCCGAGGTACGTGCCTTTGAGGTTCGTCGCAAGAACGTCGTCCCACTCGTCCGGCTCGATCTCCCAGAACGAGCGCACCTCGGTCCGGGCAGCGTTGTTGACGAGCGCGCGCACGTCGTCTCCGAGCTCGCCGCGAACCTGCTCGAGTGTGTGCTCCCAGGATTCGAGGTCGCGGATGTCATGCTCGACGGCGAGCGCGCCGGGGCCGAGCTCGCCTGCGATGCGAGTTGCACCCGCATTGTCGATATCGGCGAGGGCAACCCGGTAGCCGTCCGCGTGAAGCCGCCTCGCGATCGCCTCCCCGAGCCCCCTGGCGGAGCCCGTGACGATCGCGACCGCTTTCATTCCACCTCGACGTGGATGCGCTTCTTGGCGTGCTTCAGGAAGCCGCCCTCGCGCTGTCCGCGCACCGCCAGGATCTCGCCCAGGATCGAGAGCGCCGTCTCCTCCTGTGTGTCCGCGCCGATGTCGAGCCCGCACGGCCCCATGATCCGCTCGAGCGCCGCCTCCTCCACCCCGGCTTCGAGCAACCGCTCGCGCCGGCGTTCCTGATTCCGCCGGGAGCCGAGGGCGCCGATGTAGAACGCCTCGCTTGCGAGCGCGCAGATCAGAGCCGGCTCGTCGAACTTGTCGTCGTGCGTCAACACCACGATCGCGGTCTGATGATCTGGCGCGACGTGCGCGAAAGCCTCGTCGGGCCACTCGACGATGATCTCGTCCGCCGACGGGATCCGCTCTTTCGTCGCGAACTTCGCCCGCGCGTCGCCCACGATCGCCTTCCAGCCGAGATGCTTCGCGGCCCGGCAGAGCGCCTCCGCCGTGTCCACCGCACCGTAGACGAAGAGCCGCGGCGGAGGGCCGTAGACCTCGGCGAAGACCTTCGTTCCGTCGTCGAGCACGAGCAACCGGTTTCGGCCTCGGCGGATGATCTCGTCTGCTTGGCCGATCGCGTCTTCAGGAGCCGATCCAAGCGTCTCGCCTCCCTCGAGCACAAGTGCATTCGAGCCGGCGGCGTCTCCCTCGACGACGGTGAAGAGGACGCCCCGATCGCCCGACGCGGCGAGCGCGGAGAGCCGTTCGAACAGCGTCACTCGAGGGGCTCGACGAAGACGTCGATCTCGCCGCCGCACGGAAGACCCACGCTGAACGCAAGATCGTCGTCGATGCCGTAGCTCAGGAGCTTAGGCTCCCCGGTCTGGAACACCTCCCGGGCGTTCTCGAACACGTCGCTCTCGACGCAACCGCCCGAGACGGACCCGCACATCTTCCCCGACTCGGAGATCGCGAGGCTCGTGCCGATCGGCCTCGGCGCCGACCGTCGCGGGG
>JACCVK010000368.1 GCA_013698195.1 Actinomycetota bacterium
TGTGTATAAGAGACAGCACTCTCGGCATGGAAAGCAGTGGCGGCGGCTTCCCATTCGGCAGCGGCGATCCCGAGGATCTCCTCGGAGCGCTCCGCGAATTTGCCGAGAAGCAGGCCGAATCCGTGCAGGACGCACAGCGTGAGCAGTACGCGACGCTGACGCTCTCGACCGCGGTGGAGCTCGCGGCCGCGGCTCTCGGGCGGGTGCAGGTCGAGGGGTCGCCCGACGCTCAGGCGATCGCGCTTCGCGACGCGATGCGCGTGCTATTCCCCGAGGCGGTCGCGCTCGTGTCGGCTGCCCGCCAAGGCTTCATGCGCCAGTAGCGCTTCCAGCCCCGCTAGAGCGACGCCAGAAGGGACCAGCCACCGTCGACGACGAGCGTCTGGCCGCGGATCATCTCTGCGCCCGGCGCGCACAGGAATGTCACGCACGCGGCGACGTCGTCGGGGCTGACGAGCCGGCCGGCCGGGTTGCGCGCGCCCATCTCGAGCATCGCCTCCTTGTTCGGAAAGTGCTCGAGCGCGCCGGTCTCGACAACCCCGGCGGACACCGCGTTCACGCGGATCCCGTTCGGAGCAAGCTCGACCGCGAGGTAGCGCACGAGCGCCTCGAGAGCGGCCTTCGACACTCCGACGAGCGTGTAGTTGTCGAGCACGCGGATCGAGCCGAGGCTCGAGATACCGACAATCGAGGAGCCCTCTGGCATCGACGGCGCCGCCGCTCGTGCGAGCGAGAGCAGCGCCCGCGCGTTCGCGGAGAGTGTCCAGTTCCAGTGCTTGTCGTCCGTCTCGAGCGCCGGCCGGATAACCCCGGTCGCGGCCGCGTGGACGAGCACGTCGAGCGGCCCGAGCGCCGCGACGTCATCTGCGATGCGCTGCGAAGCGACGTTGCCGCGCAGGAGCACGGGCTCGGACCCAGCGGCGCGTAGCTCCGAAGCCGTCTCCTCGGCCTCGCTGTCCCCGCGCATGTAGCCGATCGCAACGCGTGTGGCTCCGAGCGACGCGAACCGCAGCGCGATCGCCTTGCCGATGCCGCGCGACCCTCCGGTCACGAGCACCGAGGCGCCTGCGAAGGTCATTTCGTGCGAGGGGGCAGCGGCTTCGACGCAGGCGCCGAGGACGGCACCGTCTCCCAGCCGATCCGCGAGCGCGGCTCATGCGCTCCGTCCTCGGCGCGGGACGACGAGTGTCCGAGTCGGTCGAGGAGCTCCATCTTCTCCTCGCCGTAGCGCCGGATCGGATGGTCGGACGGCAGCTCGGCGATCAGCTCGCCTACGCGCGCCCGGAGCTGGTACGCGAAGTGAGGCGTGGCAGGCCCGACGAGGGCGTCGATGTCGTCGCGCGTCGGCTCGGCCACGGCGGACACCCTAACGATGGAGCGATTGGCGCGAGTTTGTGACGTTGACGGCGTCGGCACTCGGCCAGAACCGCGCTCGCGCTAGCGTCGCGGCATGCGCCGGCTGTCGACCGTCGAGCTGATGCTGCTCGCCACGATCCTGCTTTGGGCGCTCAACCTGAGCGTGACGAAGTACATCCTCACGCACGGGCTCTTGCCGCTCCCGTACGCGACCGTCCGCTACGGCCTGGCCGCGCTCATCTTCGTCGGGCTTACGCTCGCGGCGGAACAGACGCTCCGCATCGAACGTCGACACGTTGCTGTTCTCGTGTTCGCGGCGGTGACGCTCTGGCTGAACCAGCTCGCGTTCGTCTTCGCACTTGACTTGACGACAGCGACGACGATCGGGCTGCTCCTCGGAGCTATCCCCATCTTCGCCGCTATCTTCGGCCTCCCGCTCGGTCGCGAGCGCCTTACCGGCCGCTTCTGGCTGGCCGCAGGGGTCTCGTTCGCCGGCGTCGCTCTCGTTGCCGTCGGGTCTGGCGGCGACGTCTCAGGCGGCTACGCAGGGATCCTGCTCGGCCTGGCCACCGGAGCGAGTTGGGCCGCGTACTCGGTCGCGGTCACGCCGATGATGCAGTCGTACTCTCCGCTCCGCGTGAGTGCGGTCGTGATCCCCCTCGCCTGGGTTCTCCTCGCGCTCACCGGAATCGCTCAGTCGGCAGACCAGGACTGGGGCCTGGGCTGGGAGATCTGGGCGCTGCTCGTCGGCGCGACCATCGGGCCGCTCGTTCTGACGAACGTCCTCTGGTTCCGCTCGCTTCACCGCATCGGGCCGGCGAAGGCGACGCTTGCGGTCAACCTCCAGCCGTTCGTCGCGGCGGTGCTCGCTGTGATCTTGCTTTCGGAGCCTCTGTCCCTTTGGCAGATCGCCGGCGGCGTGCTCATCGCGCTCGGCATTCTGGTCGTCCGGCGGCGTGCGCCGGGAATTCGAGGAACGTCGGACTAGAATCCGACCCATGAGCGAACACGACTTCATGCCGATCGACGGCTGGGACCACCTCGAGATCTGGGTCGGGAACGCGAAGCAGGCTGCGTACTTCTACGAGAACGCGTACGGCTTCGCCCGCACGGCGTACGCAGGGCCGGAAACCGGCGTCCGCGACCGCGCCTCCTATGTCATCGAGCAAGGTGACATCCGTCTCGTCCTTACGAGCGGACTTCGCGGCGATAGCGACGTGTGCAGGTGGTCGGCGACCAAGGGCGACAGCGTCCGCGACGTGGCGCTCGCCGTTCCCGACGCGACGCATGCCTACCGGCAGGCGGTTCAGCGGGGTGCGCGTGGGATCGCGGAGCCGCACTGGGTCGAGGACGAACACGGCCGGGTCGAGCTCGCGACGATCGGGACCTACGGAGACAACGTGCACTCCTTCGTCAACCGCTCCGAGTACACAGGGCCGTACCTCCCCGGCTTTGTCGCCCACACTCCGAACGGCCGTCCGGCCCCGGGAGTCGGCCTCATCTCGATCGACCACGTGGTCGGCAACGTCGAGCTCGGCCGGATGGACGAGTGGGTCGCGTTCTACGAGCGCGTGCTGGGCTTCACGCAGCTCACCCATTTCTCGGACGAGGACATCTCGACCGAGTACTCGGCCCTCATGTCGAAGGTGATGACGGACGGCGAGGGGAAGATCAAGTTCCCGATCAACGAGCCCGCCGAGGGCAAGCGAAAAAGCCAGATCGAGGAGTATCTCGAGTTCCACGGCGGTCCCGGCGTGCAGCACGTCGCCATGCAGACCGAGGACATCGTGAAGACGGTCGCGGCGCTCCGGGAGCATGGTGTCCTGTTCATCACCACGCCCGACGCCTACTACGACGACGTCGAGGAGCGGGTCGGCGACATCGACCAGGACTGGGCCGCGCTTCGCAGCATGGGGATCCTCGCCGACCGCGACGAGGACGGCTACCTGCTCCAGCTCTTCACGAAGATCGTCCAGGATCGCCCGACGTTGTTCTTCGAGGTCATCGAGCGCCACGGGTCGCGCGGCTTCGGGATCGGGAACTTCAAAGCGCTCTTCGAGGCGATCGAGCGCGAGCAGGCTCTCCGCGGAAACCTCTGATCCCTTGATGGACGTTCCGGAGACTCGCTACGCGAGAAGCGGCGACGTCTCGATCGCGTACCAGGTGCTCGGTGACGCACCGTTCGATCTCGTTCGGATCCCGCCGTACGTCTCGCACGTCGAGCTCGCCTGGCAGATCCCCTCGCTCGCCGCGTTCTACCGTCAGCTCGCGTCGTTCTCTCGCCTGATCACGTTCGACAAGCGAGGCACAGGCATGTCCGATCGCGTGAGTGGCGCGCCTTCGCTCGAGGTGCGTATGGACGACGTTCGCGCGGTCATGGATGCTGCGCGCTCGGAACAGGCGGCGCTCCTCGGTGTTTCCGAGGGCGGCCCGATGAGCGTCCTGTTCGCCGCCACCTACCCCGAGCGGGTCTGGGCACTCGTACTCGACGGCGCTTCACCACGCTCGCTGTGGGCCCCGGACTACCCGTGGGGAGCGAGCGAGGACGACTGGCTCCAGAGCATCGAGAGTCGTGGACGCAACTGGGGAACGCCCGAGTTCGTCGCCTCACGGGTCGAAATGCTCGCAGGGAGCGCCAGCGCCGAGGACAAGGCCGCACTCGGGGTGATGATCCGCCAGAGCGCGAGCCCGGGAGCGGCCGTCGAGCTCGCTCGGATGAACATGTCGATCGACGTCCGACACGTCCTTCCGTCAGTTCGCGTACCGACCCTCGTCGTGAACCGCGTCGACGACGAGGGGGCCGCGCTGGGCTCGCGGTACATCGCCGAGCACATACCGGGAGCACGCCACATCGAGCTTCCGCGCTCCGACCACGCCGAGTTCGTCGGCGACTGCAAGCCCTTCATGAAGGAGCTCGATCAGTTTCTCTCCGAGGCCTGGGAAGCTCGGGCCGGTGCCGAAAGCGAGCCCGAGCGGGTCCTCGCCACCGTGCTTTTCACCGATATCGTCGATTCGACGGCGAAGGCCGCCGAGTTGGGCGACGCACGGTGGCGCGAGCTCGTCCAGGCGCATCACGGACTCGTTCGACGACAGCTCGTTCGGCATCGCGGGACGGAGATCGACACCGCGGGTGACGGTTTCTTCGCTTCGTTCGACGGCCCTGCGCGCGCAATCCGCTGTGCGTGCGCGATCTCCGAGGGCGTACGCGAGCTGGGGATCGAAATCCGGGCCGGTCTGCACACGGGCGAGTGCGAGCACATCGACCAGAAGGTCGGCGGGATCGCCGTCAACATCGGTGCGCGGGTCGCATCCGAAGCCGCCCCGAGCGAGGTCCTCGTCTCGAGCACGGTCAAGGATCTGGTCGCCGGCTCGGGGATCGAGTTTCGCGATCGTGGCGCTGCCGAGCTCAAGGGTGTGCCCGGCGAATGGCGGCTGTTCGCAGTCGAGACGGCAGCGCTCTAGCCTTCCGCGCATGTCGCCGCAGCGGCGCACCGCGCTCGTCTCGGTTGGCGCCGCGTGCGTGCTGATCGTCGTCAAGCTCGTTGCCGGACTCGCGAGCTCCAGCCTCGGGCTACTGGCGGAGGCGGCGCACTCGGGCACGGACCTCGCGGCGGCGCTGCTCACGTTCTTCGCCATCTCGGTCGCCGTTCGGCCGGCCGACGAGGGGCACCCGTACGGCCATGGGAAAGCCCAGCATCTCGCGGCGCTCGCGGAGGCAGGGTTTCTGATCGTCGTCAGCCTGTTCATCGCCGGCGTCGCCGTCGCGCGGCTCGCCGGCGCGGTCGACTTCGAGGTCGAAGCATCGTGGTGGACGTTCGCCGCGATCGGCCTCGTCATCGCGATCGACGTGTCGCGCACCACCGTCTCGCTGCGTGCCGCGCGTCGCTACCGCAGCGACGCGCTGCTTGCCAACGCGCTGCACTTCGGCAGCGACCTCGTGGGCACGTTGGCAGTCCTCGCCGGACTCTCGGCGGCCGCGTTCGGCCTCCCGGAGGGCGACGCTGCCGCGGCGCTCTTCGTTGCTGTGCTCGTGATCCTCGCAGCCGCTCGGCTGATCCGGCGAAACGTCAACGTTCTCATGGACCGGAGTCCGGTCGATGCCGAGGATGCCGCGCGGCAGGCGATCGCAGCGCTCCGCCCGCCCGTCGAGCTTAGGCGTCTGCGGGTGCGCGAGTCCGGCGGCATGCATTTCGCGGATGTCGTCATCGGAATCGCGCCCGGCGCCGCGGTCGGGCAAGGACATGCCGCCGCCGACCGCGTGGAGGACGCGCTCCGCGAGCGGCTCCCGGATGCGGACGTCGTCGTCCACGTCGAGCCGAGAGCGGCGGAAGCGGAGGTCCGGGAGCGCGTACTCGCCGCGGCGGTCGGCGTGCCGCAGGTGCGGGAGATCCACAATCTCTCGGTGCTCGAAGTCGGCGGCGGCGTCGAAGTTGCCCTTCATCTGAAGCTTCCAGGCGACCTCACCCTCGAGCAGGCGCACGGGATCGCGGAGGACGTCGAGCGCGCGATCCTCGGAGCTGTGTTGGAGGTCCGTGACGTGCGAACCCATCTCGAGCCCTTCAAGGAGATTGCGTCCGGCGAAGAGGTCTTGTTCGACGAGAGTGCAGTTGCGCGCGCTGTCAGCGAAGAGACAGGCTCGCCTCCCCGCGAGCTTCGGTTCGTCCGGACGGACGCAGGAATCGTCGTCTTCCTCACAGTCGCACTCGGCGGCGAGGGCTCGCTCGCCGACGCACATGGGCGCGCGAGCGCGGTCGAGGAGCGTGTGCGACGCGCGGTCCCGGAAGTTGTGGACGTCGTCGTCCACACGGAGCCGTAGCGGCGTGCGGTTGTGCAT
>JACCVK010000009.1 GCA_013698195.1 Actinomycetota bacterium
AGTCCTCGCCGTCCCAGTAGTCGAGCCGCTCGCCCATGCGGGCAACGAGCCCGAGGCCGATGAAATAGACCTTGCCCGAGCGCGGGTAGTAGCACAGGTCGCTCGCCTCGCGCGTCCCGTACATGAGGACGGTGAGCCCATCCTCGCCTCCGCGGAAGGTGTGGGCGACGCCGGTACCGGGCAGGCGACACACCACCGAGCCCGTGCGGACAGCGTGCTCCTCGACACCGCCTTCGTCCCACAGGAGGAGCTCACCCGTACCCCGGAGGACGATGAAGATCTCTTCCTCGGCGCTGTGACAATGAGGCGGCGCACTGAGCTTGCCGGGCAGAACGTCGCACAGCCGCATCCCGGTTCGCCGCGAGCCCGCTGCCCGCCCGAGGTTCCTGATGCGGCGGCCCACAGTCGCTCCGTCGCGCTCGACAGCTTCCACCTCGTCAGCGTTCACGATGTTCGCGGGCCGCGGGGCGGGGTCGCCGACCGAGGGCGGACCGGCGGCGGCCTCGCTCGTCCACGGCTGATCCTCGTCGGCGCCCACGGGCGCCCACGTCTCGCCAAGCCACGCAACTCCGGCACGGGGAAGCCAGGTCACGCCGCCTGCGAGCGAGCGCTGCCCGAACGCGAGCACGTCGAGCCCATCCGGACCGGCCTGGAGCGTGTGCGCGTTCTCGAGCGCAAGGTGGACGATGCAGTCTCCCTCCCGCACCTCGTACGCCGCCAGGCGCTCGTCGAGCTTCTCCTCGCCTCCCACTGGACCGAGAGGCCGGATCCGCCGAGGGCGAAGAAGATCTCTTCGTCCTGGCCCTCGAGATGGAGCGGAGTCGACCACTTGCCCGGATCGACCCGGATCCGCTTCACACCAACGGTGTGAGACGCCCGACCACTGAGGCTGTGCCAGGTACCGGCGATGTGAGCCTGCTCCCCGCGCCACGTCCGCGCATCGTCCCAGTGGAGGACGGGTTCGTTCGTCATGAAGCCGATCCTAGACTCGGGCACCGTCGCTGTCAGCCGCGCGGGCACCACCCCGGCCCGGCTGGCGCGGTCAGCACGCCGACGATCCCTGGGCATGCTCGCTGGCTTCGGCCGCAACCGCCGCGAGCTGTCGTACGCTCGCCCCGTGGACGAGAGCGTCATCGTCTCGATCGTCGCCGTGGCGATCTCCGCGGTTTCGCTCGCGCTTGCCCTGCGCGCCGACCGTCGCGCGGCGCGTGCGGAGGGACGGGGACTCAGCGCCCGACCGGTCGTCGAGCTCCTGCGCACTAGCGTCGATGCCGCCGGCCGTCGTTTCGACCTGCACCTCCGGAACGCCGGGCCTGGCCTCGCCGACCGAGTTCGCGTGTCGCTCGTCAACGAGTCCGGGGACACCGTCGCAACCATGCCGCGTGCGGGTACGCCTCTCCTACCGGGCGACGAGCCGATCGTCGTCTCGCTCGTCGTGTCGGAGAACGCGCTTCCGCCGCCTCCAGTTCCGTTCGCCGTCTGGATCGCGTGGTCAGACGCGACCGGTGACCACGAGCGCCGGCCCGCGGGACTCACCGTCTCGACCTAGGTTGTCGTTTGCCGCGAGCCATCGGTTCGCCCCGGCGACCGAGCCGACTGCAAGACGGGGCCTCCCGCTACGTAGACCAGCCGGCGACACCGCTGCCGACGAACACCGCAGCCGACGAACAACCTGGGTCGCCTACTACGCCGCCGCGAAGTCGCGGGCGAGGGCAGCTCGCACCGTGAGACCGCGCGCTCTCCGGCGTCACCTCCTTCGACCTGCGCCCAGGCTTCCGCTTCCCCCAGGAGCTCCCGCAGCTCCGCGAGTAATTCCGCCGCCGGAGCACCCTCATGTCTGAGCCGATCGATCCGCTCGAGTCGCTCGACGATGACCGCCGCTTCCTCCATGGCTCGAAGGTAGCGGGGAAGCTGTCACCAATGGGCAACGGCTTTTTCGGAGTTGTGTGTCAAACAGCAGCGCGGAGCGACGGCCGCCGTTCGAGCCCGAGAAGCTCGCGATCGAGCTCGTGCACCAGCGCGCGGCGGTCGCCGGCTCGCAGTGCCGCAACGAGTGCTCGACGGACGGCCTCAAGCACGGCAGGCGTCACCTCGCCTCCCTCCGCCAGCGCGACGAGCTCGCCGTGCAGGAGCTCACGCACGGAGCCGTCCTGCTCGAGCAGGATCGCGCATCGCAGCGGCCACGTGTCGCCGAGCAGCGCGCGTAGCGAGGCGCGCAGTTGCTCGGCGCGGAAGGGGTCGTTCTGGAAGATCGAAAGCTCCCAGCGATCGAGGGCCTCGGCGAGCTCTGGATCGCCGTCCGCGTCGCCGAGCGCGGCCAGCACGTCGATCGCAATCGGCGTCCGGAACGCGTCTAGCCGAGACGGCTCTCCCGGAGGCTGCGTTGCCGCGATCGGGAGCACCGGGCGAATGCCGTACGGGCGACCGTCGAGCGTCTCGAAGAGGACTGGACCAGCAGCAAGCGACGCCGACGTCGTCAGGCGAAGAGCGCTGACGGCGTCTGCGATCTCGGACGGTGCATCGGGCGGTCCCTCTCCGCCGTCCAGCTCGGACCGCAGCTCGAGGACGCACATGCGGTCAGGCTCGCGTGCGAACCCGACCGGAAGCAGACCGCGCGACTCTGGCCAGTGCGTGGAAAGCTCGGTCATCACAAACGGTCGGAGCATGAGCGATTCGGACAGAGACGCCTGCTTCGGAAGAGATAGGCCGACCACAGGCGCGATCGCGCTGTACCGCCGCCGCTCGCCGAATAGCGACCGCTCCAGCGCGCCGTAGGCACGGTCGAAGGCCTCGTCGTCCCAGTCGAAGCCGCCGCACGACTCAGCGGTCGCGACGAGCAGCCCGAGCAGGACGGTGCGGAAGAGCGCATCGTCCTCGGTGGCGCGCGGGCCTGCGTGAGCTTGCGCAAAGATCGCCGCGGAAGGCTCGCGCCGAAGCTCTTCGAGCGCGAGCAGAGCATCCTCGCGAGCGCGCAGCACCGGTTCGCGCTCCTCGATGAACGCTCGCACGAGCGGGCGCAGCTCGTACAGGGTCGGCCCGGCGCGCTGGACGTGCTCCTCGAAGGCGAACGGCAGCTCGGATCCCTCCTCCAACTCGCGCCCGAGGACGACGAAGGCACCGAGGGCGAAACCACGGAGCAGCGGATACAGGTGCGGCGCGCGCACGGACACTACTCCGGTTACGGGTCGCGCGTCCGGAGTCCTCCGTTCGTCTTACGCACCTCTTGAGCACGCCGCTGTCCGTCTGCGGCGTCCCGGGAGACGTGGGCTAGGGCCTCAGCACCGCTCGGCGGGGTCCGGCCAGGAAGCCGGCCTCGACGAGCAGCGGAAGCGCATCGGTCTCGACGACGGGAGCGCCGTCGAAGCGCTCGACTGCGAGCCGCTTGGCGCCGCCCGCACGGACGTGGGACACGAGCGCAGCGAGCGCGGGTCGCAGCCACTCCTCCTCCGGGTCGCGAAGCGGAACGAGCGAGCGTCCACCGCGCTCGACGTACAACGCAGCCTCGCCGTCGAGAAGCACGACCCAGGCGCCGACGACGCGCGCGGCGCGCGCACCCGCTCGGCGCGGCCACGGTATGGCCGCACCGTACGGCTGAGCCGGATCCGCGGCTGCGAGGACGAGGGCGCTCGGCTCGTCGCCGACACGGCTCGCCGCCCGTAGCTCACGCAGCCTTTCCACCGCGCCTGGGGGCGCGAACTGCGCACCGCCCAGCCCCTCGACGAAGTAGCCACGCCGCACGCGGCCGTGGTCTTCGAGCTCACGCAGGACCGGATAGACCGCACCGAAGCCGCCCGGCAGCCCTTCCGCCGCGACGCCGTCACGCGTCACCACTCCGTGTCGCTCCAGCAGCCGCATGGCCAGGGCGTGGCGCCGCTCCGTGGCGGAAGGCTCGCGGCCGCCAGCCAGCGCCACGG
>JACCVK010000241.1 GCA_013698195.1 Actinomycetota bacterium
GGCGTGTCCCGGTCGACGTCCTCGACCGCGCTCTCCGCCGAGCTCCCGTGGCCCCGGCTCCGCAGCTTGCGCGCCAGTGCGGCGATGCCGGCGGTCACGACGATCCAGGTGAGGACTTTGCGCATGCGGCCCGATGGTATCGCGCGAGCCCCCGCACTGGCAGGAGAGCCTGGCAGCAGAGCCCGGCAGCAGGCCCTAGGCAGGAAGGTCCGGGTGGGAGCTCGCTGCTACACTCTCGCCCGCTTCCTGCCCCGCACAGACGGCGCCTGTTCCCGGCGTCGCCCACAGCAGATTGCTGGCCGGCGAGGCCGACGAGACCGAAGGAAGAAGATCGAGGGAACCCGTGACGAAGTACGAGATTCTGCTGCTGCTCGACCCCGGCTTGGACGACGACCGCCAGGGCGAGATCGTCGGGCGCGTACGCGAGCTCGTCGAGAAGGGCGAAGGAACGTGGGACCTGCACGACGTGTGGGGACGGCGACGACTCGCCTTCGAGATCGACCACAAGGCCGAGGGCAGCTACCACCTGCTGCACTTCACCTCCGGGGCCGCGACGCTCGAGGAGATCTCGCGCGTCCTGCGCATCGACGACGGCGTCATGCGCCACCTGGCGACACGGCGGATCGAGGGCAGTCCCGTGCGGCCGGTAGCGGTGGCGGCGCCGGCGCGCCAAGATTCACAGGCAAATGTCTCTACTGGCGATTCGGCGCCTGCAGGCTCCGAGAATGGCGCTTCCGGAGCGGACGACTCCGGCGTCGTCGTCCCGGAGGCAGCGCCGGAGACGTCACCCGAAGATGAAGAGGAGGACTAGAGGATGGCTGGTGACATCAACCGCGTGACCCTCGTCGGGCGTCTGACGCGCGATCCGGAGCTCAAGCACTTGCCATCCGGCTCGCCGGTGCTCGAGATGGGCGTCGCAGTGAACGGACGTCAGCAGGACGGTGCCGGAAACTGGACCGACAAGCCGAACTTTTTCGACGTCAAGGTCTTCGGCAACCAGGCTGAGTTCCTCTCGCAGCACCTGACGAAGGGCCGGAGAATCGGCATCGACGGGCGGCTCGACTGGCGTTCCTGGGAAGCTCAGGACGGAACGAAGCGCTCCAAGGTCGACGTCGTTGCCCAGAGCGTCCAGTTCCTGGACAGTCGCATGGAGGGTGGAGAAGCTCCCGAGTACGTCAAGACCGGCGCCGCCGGCGCCGGCGGTGGCGACGACTTCCCGACGTCCCCGTCCGACGACGACATTCCGTTCTAGGAGCAATCGATGGCGAGCAAGAAGACCGCAACCCCGTCCCGCAGGCGCACTGGACCGGCGAGCGCCCCCGGTAAGCGAAAAAGCTGTCACCTCTGCCGGGACAAGGTGAAGGAGGTCGACTACAAGAACATCGCACAGCTCCGGCGCTACATCTCGGAGAAGGGCAAGATCCGGTCTCGGCGGATCACCGGCGCCTGCCGGCGCCATCAGCTCCAGGTCGCGACCGCTGTGAAGCGCGCTCGCGAGGTGGCGCTGCTGCCGTACGTCGCCCAGTAGTCCGATGCAGATCATCCTCCTTAAGGACGTCGAGAAGCTCGGGCTGCGCGGGGACGTGGTCGACGTGGCGCGTGGTTATGCGCGGAACTACCTTCTCCCGCGGCGGCTCGCCGAGGTTGCAACGGCGGCGCGGGTCGCCGAGCTCGAGCGCATCGATGCGAACCGCGCACGACACGAGGCACGGAGCGCGGAGCAGGCGCAGGACATCGCCACCGTGCTCGGCAAGACGGTGCTTCGGTTCGAGGTCAGGGCCGGCCCGACAGGCGCGCTTTTCGGCTCGGTCACGCCCTCCGACATCGCGGACGAGATCTGGCGGGCACGCAAGGTGCGCGTCGACCGGCGCAAGGTCACGATCGACCCGATCAAGCGCATCGGTCGCTACGCGATCCCGATCGAGGTGTTCCAGGATGTGAGCGTCGAGGTGAAGGCGCTCGTCGTGCCCGAGGGCGGCGAGCTGCCGCCCGAGGAGGAGCTCGAAGCGCTCGAGGCGGCCGAGGCCGCCGCACAAGCGGCCGAGATCGCGGAGGCCGAGGCGGGGCAGGTCCAAGCCGCGACCGCCATCGCGGAAGCGATCGCCGAGGAGGAGCTTGACGAGACCGAGGTTGCGGCCGAACCCGAACCGGCGGGTGACGGCGAGATCGCGGGGGCACCCGGAGTCGCAACACCTGATGAGGACGAGGAGCCCGCGCGCGACAGGACGTAGTCGCTCTGGCGGCAAGAGGCGACGTTTCTCGAGCGATTGCTCCACAGGCCCTGTGGAGCGATTCGCAAACTTCCCGCACGAAGCGCCTGTTTCCGGCTTGACAACTTGGACGTTTCGTGTTCGCAGGCCGTCCGGCGGCGGGGATAAGCTACGAACGTATGTTCCTTTGTCCCTGCTTCGGCCCCCAACCACGCGGGTCACCTGTCGTCTGGACGAATCGGCGGCATACGGGTTGACTGCACCGGCCATGGCCGTCGTCGAGCAGTCGCGTACCAGCACGGGTCCGATCGTCCCGCCGCAGAACCTGGAGGCGGAGGAGTCGGTCCTCGGCGCGATGCTGCTCTCGCCAATCGCGGTCGGGAACGTCAGCGAGATCCTCGACGCGTCCGACTTCTATCGCGAGAGCCACGGCAAGATCTACCTCGCCGCACTCGGACTCTGGGCCAAGGGTGAGCCGGTCGACGCGATCACGATCGCGAACGAGCTCGACGAGCGCAGTCAACTCGAGGACGTCGGCGGGCAATCGCGCATCGCCTCGCTCGCGGCGCTCGTCCCGAGCACGTCGAACGTCGAGCACTACGCACGAATCGTCAAGGAGATGGCAACGCTGCGCGGACTCGTCCGCGTGGGACAGGAGATCACGCGGCTCGGCCAGGACCGTCCTGGCGAGGTCGTCGATCTCGTCGACCGCGCGGAGCAGATGGTCTTCGAGCTCGGCCAGCAACGCGTCACGAGCGACTTCTCGCACATCGAGCTGCTGCTCAAGGAGACCTTCGAGCGGATCACCCAGCTCTATGAGGCGGGCGTGGACGTCACGGGCGTGCCGAGTGGCTATCGCGAGCTCGATCACCTGACGTCCGGCTTCCAGGCCGGCAACCTCATCATCCTTGCCGCGCGCCCGTCCATGGGGAAGTCCTCGCTCGGCCTCGGCATCGCAACGAATCTCGCCGTCCGCAGCGAGACCCCCGTCGCCCTCTTCACGCTCGAGATGTCGAAGTCGGAG
>JACCVK010000031.1 GCA_013698195.1 Actinomycetota bacterium
ACGTGGCGACGGAGGACCTGGTGTACCTCTTGCACGGGGAAGGCATCGAGACCGGGGTCGATCTCGACGCGCTGCTAGCCGTGTCGGCCTGGCTCGAGGGAGTGCTCGGACGGCAGCTCGAGGGCCAGGTCTACCGGGCAGGAGGCTTCCCGAAGCCCACCTAAAGGGCTGCGGTATGGATCTGCAGCACCTAACCGACCGAATACGACGCGGCAAGCACGACGCCGCGGACCTCTGCCAGCTGGACGTCGCCGGCACGTCCGCGCATGACGACCTCGTCCCCATCCTCCAGGAACGTCCGCTCGGTCCCGTCGGCCAGCCGGACCGGCTCGGCTCCGTTCGAGGTCAGCTCGATCAGCGAGCCCTCGGAGCCTCCCTCCGCACCCGAGATCGTCCCCGACGCGAAGAGGTCGCCGGTGCGAATCGACGCACCGTTGACCGTCGCGTGTGCGAGCTGCTGCGGCATTGTCCAGTAGAGCCCTCTCGCGTTCGTCCGGGACACGACCGAGCCTGCGAGCTCCACCTCGAGCTCGATGTCGAGCCCCCAATCGCCCGACACGCGGAGATATGGGAGTGGCTCGGGATCCTGGGCGGGCGCGCCAACGAGGGAGTCTTCGAGAAGCGTCAGCGGCGTGATCCAGGCCGACATCGTGGTGGCGAATGACTTTCCGAGGAACGGGCCTAGCGGCTGGTACTCCCAGGCCTGGATGTCTCGCGCGCTCCAGTCGTTCACGAGGGCGACGCCAAAGACGTGGTCGCGAAACGCGCTCGTGGACACCGGTTCGCCAAGGCGGCTCGGCGAACCGACGACGAACCCGAGCTCGAGCTCGAAGTCGAGACGCCGGCTGGGGCCGAAGCCCGGCGTCGTGTCGTCCCGAGCCATGGCCTGTCCGGACGGCCGGACGATGGGGGTCCCGCTGACGACGAGCGTGCCCGCGCGACCGTGGTACCCCACCGGGAGGTGGCGCCAGTTTGGAAGCAGCGGCTCCGCATCCGGCCGGAACAGCCGCCCGAGGTTCGTTGCGTGCTCGAGCGACGAATAGAAGTCCACGTAGTCGCCGATCTCGACCGGAAGCTGGAGCAGAGCGTCGGCCAGCGGGAGGAGTTCGGCGCCGCTCGAGACGAGCTCCTGGGCTCGCGCAGTCACGTCCTCCCACGCCGGGCGGCCGAGCGCGAGGAACGGATTCAGCGAACGTGCCTCGAACGCTGCACCGAGACCTGCCGCAGCGAGGTCGAGCACGCCGTCCCCGACCCGAAAGCCGACACGCGGCGCTTCTCCGTCGCGCGAGAAGACGCCGTATCCGACCGCGCCCGTCACGGGAGCCCTCCTAGCGCTTTGAGCTCCTCGATCGGCTCGAAGAAGCTACAGCTACCGATCGACCGAAGGCGATCGTGCCGGGCACGCTCGATGACCGCGACGTCCGCGACACGATCGTGCCAGCGAAAGGCCTCGGAGTCGACCGAGAACGCGCTTGCCTCCTGCTCACCGAGCGCTGCCTCCTCATCGCCGAAGACGACCGCCGCTAGGAGATTGAGGAACCCGTGCTCCCCATCCGTCCGCCGAGCATGATGCAGGCCGGCCGTCGCCTTGAACGGCAGCGACCGCTCACGGCACCCGGCGAGAAAGTGCGCCAGCTCGCTAGCGGTGGGCACACGCGATCCCCCGCACCGAACCTTCGCGCATAACCCGGCAGCGGACACGGCATCGAGCCGCGCGTCGAGCGAGTCGTCGATCGTGACCTCGACGTACACCTCACCCGCGAGCCGTGCGAGGTCGTGGAGGTCTTCACGAAAGACCGCTTCGACCGCCTCGATCCCAGCGCGTGCGTCCACGCCGCCGTCGAGCACGACACTGAGGTGGCGGCGAGTTTCGGGGAGGTCTTCGAGACGGGAGGCCGGCCAGACAAGACGGCCGAGGGCGAATGCAGCATCGCTCTCACATGCGCGGCGATCCTCTGCGAGGGCCTCGGGAAGGTCGAGCGACGCAGGCGGGAAGAGTGGCGCGTGGTCGATGAGTCCTCGCATGAGAGCTACGCGCGCGTCGTCCGGAGCGTCCACGCGGCGGATCTTCGCAGAGGAATTCGGTCAAGCACGAGAGCCTTGTGACCGATGAAGCGCTTAGCAACCGATGTCCAACCCTGCGCCCATCGAGCCTGCGGCGAGCCAGTGGCCAGACCCGCATCCGCTTTCCGGTGAACAGCCGCGTCGCCTCCACGCCGTCGAGCCGTATCGCCGGCTCGCCGAGGTCTTCCACGACGTCCTCTCGGAGCAAGCCCCTGACGCTCTGCTCGAGCGAATCGCGGACGCGCTCACCGAGCTCATCCCCTACGAGGACGTCCACATCTACGAAGCGGACGAGGCGAAGCGCGAGCTGATCCCAGTCCTCGCGCGCAGCCAGTGGGCGACCGAGGTCATGAGCGAGCGGTTCCCATACGGGGAAGGGATCACAGGCTGGGCCGTCGAGCACCGCGAGCCCGTGCTCGCGAACCAAGCACACCTCGATCCGCGTGTCCGCTTCGTCCCGGGAACACCCGTCGATCCGGAGGCGCTCATCGCCGTGCCGCTGATCGCACGCGGGAAGCTCAAGGGAACGCTCAACATCTACCGGGTCGGCGAGGACGCGAAGTTCACGGAGGAGGAGTTCGTCCTCGCGACTCGCTTCGGCGACGCCGCCGCGCTCGCGCTCGACAACGCACAGATCCGTGCGACTCTCGAGCACCAAGCCTCCACCGATGCCCTTACGGGCCTCTACAACCACCGCACGTTCCACGATCGCGTCCGGCAAGAGCTCATGCGCGCCTCGGCGGAGCACGACACCGTCGCGCTCGTCATGCTCGACCTCGACGACTTCAAGAAGGTGAACGACGTCTACGGCCACGGCGTCGGCGATCAGCTGCTACTCCAGGTAGCGGGGATGCTGCGCGCTTGCGTCCGTCCGACGGACGTCGTGTGTCGCATCGGAGGCGAGGAGTTCGCGATCATCCTGCCCTCGGGCGATCTCAGGAGCGCGCTCACGCTCGCCGAGCGACTGGGCGTGCACTTCCCGGAGCTCGAGGCCGAGGCAGTGGGCGGAGTCACGGCCTCGACCGGCGTCGCCGTCGGGCCTGAGCACGCAGCGAACCCGCGCGAGCTCATCGCCTGCGCCGAGGCCGCCATGATGACGGCGAAGACACGCGGGCGCGGACTTGTCGTCGCGTTCGACGACACGGCGACGGAGCGGCCCACGGAGGCACTGGCGCGCCGCGACGACGTTCGCTCGATCGCCTACCTCACGATGCTCCAGAGTCTCTCGGGGAAGCTCTCGCGACTCAACGACGTCGAGCGGATCGGGCTCACCATCGCAGACGAGCTGCGGCTGCTCATCGACTACCACAACTGCCGCGTGTTCGTCCGCGATGGAGACGACCTCATACCCATCGCGTTCCGCGGCGCTCTCACCAACCTCGAACCGGGCGACCCCGCCGAGCTCACGCCAACGGTCGTAGGGCGGGGCGTCACCGGTCGGGTCGTCGAGACGGGCGAGCCGCTGGTCGTGGCAGACGCGGCTCACTGCGAGTTCGGAGAGCAGATCGTCGGAACCGCCGAGATCGAGGAGTCGCTGCTGGCGGTGCCGTTCAAGTTCGGCTCGCGCGTCAACGGAGTCGTCGTCATCTCGAAGCTCGGTCTCGACCAGTTCGACGCCGACGACCTGCGCGTACTCGAGGTACTTGCGGGCCACGCGTCGGTCGCGCTCGAGAACGCCCGCCTCTACGACGCGCAGCGCCGCGAAGCGGAGAACGCGACCGCTTTGCTCGAGTTCGGACGCGAGATCGCCGGGGCCGAGGACATTTTCGAGGTCGCCGCGCGCGTGGTCCGCTTCGCAGCGGGCATCCTGCACAGCCCGCTGACGTCGCTCTGGCTCCAGGATGGCGAGCACGGTGACCTCGTCAGCCTCGCGTCCTGGCCCGAATCGGAGGAACCGACCATGAGGGTTGCGGCCGAGCATCTCGACCCATGGCGTCAGCGCCGCGAGCCGTACTTCATCAGCGCAGACGACTACGCGGCGATCGCGCCGGTACCAGATCGCACGGACGGCCGCTTCGCCGTGGCGCCATTCACTGTTGCGGGCCGCTGGGGGGTGGTCGCTGCAGCCGCATCCGCATCGGATACCTATGGCGAGCGCGAGCTTCAGCTCATGGGCGGGATCGCGGAGCAGACAAAGCTCACCCTCGAGCGAGCTGTCGGCTACGAACGGCTAGAGCGCACGTTCCTCTCGACGGTCGAGGCGCTTGCAAACGCGCTCGAGGCGAGCGATGCAAACATCTCGTCACACGCACGCTGGATCACAGACCTCGCGCTTCGTGTCGGCGAAGAGCTCCGGCTCGAGCCGCGAGTTCTCAAGCGTCTCGAGCTCGGCGCCCTCTTCCACGACATCGGCAAGATCGGGATCCCGCAGGCCATCCTGGCGAAGCCCGGTCCGCTGACGCCCGGCGAGCGGACGATCGTCGAGACCCACCCCGTCCTTGGAGAGCGCATCCTCCGCCCGGTCGAGCAGCTCGCGGAGGTCGGCCGCATCGTCCGAAGCGCTCACGAGCGCTTCGACGGCCAGGGGTACCCGGATGGTCTCTCGGGGCAGGATATCCCGCTCGAGTCGCGGATCATCTTCGTCTGCGACGCGTTCCACGCAATGACGAGCGACCGGCCGTACCGGAAGGCGCTCAGTGTCGAGGAAGCTCGGCGGCGCCTCGTCCAGTCAGCCGGCGCTCAGTTCGATCCGACGGTCGTGGAGACCCTCATTCGCGTGCTCGACGCGTCGTAGAGCGCTCTTGCGTTAGCCGGCCGCCTCCGCCTTGCGTAGGCCGAGGAACGCCCACGTCCAGAATGCGACACCGAGCGCGATCGCCAGCAGGAACGCGCCGGCGACGTGCGGAGCGTCGCCGGCGAGGAAGCCGCGGCCGGTCTCGAGGATGTACGTCGCGGGATTGACCGTGGCCACCGCCTCGATCCAGCCCTCGAGCAACTCGAGCGGCACGTACACCGGAGCAAAGAAGAGGACGAGGAAGACGGGCATCTGCATGAGCGGCGCTGCCTGGATCGTGCGGAACCGCATGGCGACTCCGCCCGCCCAGAGGAAGCCGCAGATGTTCACGAGCAGGGCGAGGCTGTAGAGACCGACGAGATCCACAGCGCCGCCTCCGACCTCCATACCCGCCACGAGCGCGACGACCGTGAGCACGACGGCGACGACTCCCCACCGCAGGATGGCCGCAAGGCCGTAGCCGAGCACGATGCCGCTTCGACGCGGGGCGGCGAGCATGAGGCGCTTCGCGAATCCGCCCTCGAAGTCTCGGGCGACTCCGAACCCCGTGAACACGCCACTGAACGCTGCCGACTGGAGCAGCACGAAGACGAACTGGAACGCCGTGTAGCCGGGAGGGAAGTCGAAGCCCGGTATCTCGCGCAGCTGGGACAGCCCGCCGGCGAACGCGGTGAAGAAGAAGAGCGGGAAGGCCATCGTCGGGATGAGGATCTGAG